>CAYMIR010000047.1:0-9377 GCA_964390655.1 uncultured Marinovum sp. | reverse complement strand
ATCTCATCGCCCGCTCCAATTTACTTTTATGCTGTCGTGTAACTAATTGATTTGTAAGCATGTTTTGTTTATAGATGATTTGGATAGTACGAAATGGTAGACAAAAATGCCCATTATGTAATGTGTAAAGGTGGGGTGTTTTACTTTACCAGACATGTGCCAAATGATTTCCAGAAGCACTATGAAACCCCAAAAATTGTGATTTGCTTAAAGACCCACAATTAAAATGCGGCATTAAACGCTAGACGTTTACTTAGTGGTATGTAAATCTCTAAGCTCCATTCAGCGAGGCCGCATGACTAAAGAAAAAATCGAACGGAAGATTGCGGTTATTTTCGCGACGGACGTAGTTGGCTACAGCAAACATATGGAAGCTAACGAAAGTGAAACAATTCACAATCTTCGCGCCTGTGAAGCCATACTTACAAAGCTTTTTGAAAAACATGAAGGGCGTTTATTTAATACTGGAGGTGACTCATTTCTTGCAGAGTTCCCAAGTGCAGTCTCAGCCGTTGAATGCGCAGTAGAATTTCAAAAATCTATTAAAGAACGCAACTTATCAGATGAAACTAGTGTGATGCTTGAGTTCCGTATAGGTATTAATTCAGGTGATGTAGTAAAAGAAAAAGAGAATTTGCTTGGTGATGGTATAAACATCGCAGCAAGGCTTGAGGCATTAGCACAAACGGGCGGAATTACAATTTCAAAGGTCATTTATGACTTCGTTAAGGGTAAAACAGCATACGAGTTCAACGATCTTGGACTTCAAAAAGTAAAGCAGAACGAGTTTCATGCCTTTGATTTACTGGTAGAACCATCTCAAAAAAGAAAAATAAAATCAAATAGTAACATTTCCAAATTATATTTGTTTACAGCTTTTGCTGCGATCCTGGCATTGGGAGCTGTAATATTTTTGAGCTTATTCGACCAGGGTATAAAGGAGCAAGTTTCCTCTGATGACCAATTATCAAACATTAAATCGTCCTCACCCGTTATGCTTGTCTATCCTTTTGAAAACTTGTCATCTTCAGAAGAAGGCGGAAACTTTAGTGACGCAATAACAGAAAGTATGATCTCAAGCCTATCCCGATACAAAGGCATCAGCGTGCTTTCAAGCAGTACAAGTTCGGATGCAAAATCGAAGCAGCTCTCTGAAGCAAGTATCAAAAAGTTTTATAATGCAAATTTTATCGTAAGAGGTTCAATTCAAACCCTCTCTAATCAATCCAGAATACAGATGCAGCTCACTGATTTATCTCTTAATAAAGTCGTATGGACAGACAAGGTAGACTTTGCTGCGGAAGATATCTTTCAGGTACAAGATAAAATAGGAGATAAAATTCTTGCTCATTTGCAGATTAATGCAGTTGCTGGTTCAGAAGCAAAAAGCTGGGCTGCAAAATATGGTACTACCGAAAGATTGACTCTTTTTTTAAATTCTAGGGAAGAGTGGTTCAAATTTACCCCTGATGCATATGAAAACCATACAAACATCATAAAACGCCTTGAAGAACAGTTAGGAAAAGATTCTCCAATTCTTTACAATATAAAAGGGTGGAACCTTATTCTCAAAATAACCGTTGGCAAATCTACTAACTTATCAAAAGACGCAGCTGAATTAATCAGACTTGCAGACTTGGATATTTTAGAAAATAACGATGTCACATCCTATAATTTAAGAGCACTCGTAGAATTTAGAGTTGGATCGAAAGATTGTGAAAGATCAAAAAAGTATGCAAAAAAAGCTGCGGAGTTAGGAGCTACAGCAGATACATTTATTGTCAGCGGCTCTATTTGGGTAGAGTGTGGCGATCTAAAAGAAGGAACACGCTTCTTTGAAAAGGCTTTACGTTTACAGCCTAACGATAGTGGCTGGAATCTGACAAAACGACTTATCCCAATGTATTATTTACAAGAAGAATATAGCAAAATCATCTCTCTAGTTGAACCACACCTTGATGCTATTGATGTCGCGCCCGAAATGATCGCCTTTTATGCGTTTTCAAAACTCCAAGACGGCGATAAGAATTTAGCAAAAACAATGTTTGACCGAGCAAAAACAATGGGCATCTCAAAAGAAAACTTAGAGAGAGTCATTAGAGACTCAGATAAAACAGAAGAATTCATTTTGAAACTATCAGAGTTGGGCACTATTGAATAATTTAACTCGAGTAAAATGCGATAAACATGCAGCAAAAAAATGTTATCTAGAGCGGTTCTAAATAAAAATTACACGCGACAATAAGCTGGTCGATTTTTCAAGCTAAGCGTAGCAAGAAAAGCTTATCTTACCTGTGGTTGCAACAAATAATGATCCAAAAATCTTTCTTTGACGAATACTTAATAAAATTTGGAGAAATTAATGGGTTGTACATGTGGTCGATCGCCTACGGGGAAATGCGTAGGTTGGCACAATTTGAGCGAAGAAGATTATCAAAATAAAAAGATCGCTTGGGAATTAAAACAAAAGACTGATAGGGATGCAGCCTAATTATGATACCACAGCACGCATATCGTGGTTTCGTAAGTAATAATGATTACAAACAATGTGATTGCGGAATGTGTATTCCAATAGGCTCAGACTGGAGTGATCTATCCAATTCTGAAAAACTGGCCAAAATGATTATATTAAAAGCTCAAATTGCTGCTGAATCCAACGCAAGCAAATCAAAGCTATAAAATCGTTGAAACCTACGTCTAGATAACTGGGCACATACCTCCGTCTAAATTAATTGAGGTACCTGTGATAAATTGTGCTTTTTTAGAACAAAGAAAAGCGACCAAATCCGCATATTCTTCTGCCTCTCCAACTCGGCCTAAAGGAATCTTTTTAGCCATATCATCGTAAAGCTCTTGCGGGTTTTTGTTACCAGCGCGCCTGACCCATTGCATAGATTTGATTAATCCAATGCAAATAGCATTTACCCTAATTTGATCAGTTGCAAACTCGTTAGCCAAAGATTTTGTCAAGTTAAGACCTGCAGACCGCATAACAGAAGTAGGAAGAGATGCAGCAGCGGGCGCTTTACCGCCACCGATGCTTGCATTGATAATACACCCGCCGCCTCTCTTTCTCATAGAAGGAACTACTAATTTACTTAACCTCACAGCAGACATAACCTTAAGATGAAAATCGGCTAACCATTCAGCCTCATTTAATTTTTCTAGCCCTGCAGCCGCCGAAGCTCCCGCATTATTTATTAAAAAATCAATTCCACCAAATTTTGATGTTATGTTTGATATAAGACTTGCACAATCTTCTGGATTGGTAACATCAGCAGGATATCCAACAACCTCTTGTTTTGGATCCTTGTTTGCATGTTTCATTGATTGCTTTTGAATTTCATCCACAACTTGAAACAGATGCTCTGCACGTCGAGCACAAATAACAACTTTAGCTCCTTCTAACGCAAATCTCTCAGCTGTTGCACGACCAAGTCCATCGCTTCCGCCTGTAATTAGAACAACTTTATCATCTAAACCTAAGTCAAACATCCAAAATTATCCTTCCTGTTTGATTACTTTAAAATGAAAACTATTCTGCTTAAAACCATTATAAAAGAATTTAATTTCAAACCCAAAAAACAACTATAAATTTCATCCTTTTAATCATGCCTATTAGCATTATTAGATTGTCCTTTTCGGTACCTTTGCCTACATTGCCCTGAACCAAAAAATGAGGAAAAAGAATGGAAGACGGACCAACTTACGGTTTTGATACATTACAAATTCATGCTGGATCTCGCCCAGATCCAGTGACCGGAGCGCGCCAAACTCCAATTTATCAGTCAACAGCCTATGTTTTTCGCGACGCTGAACATGCTGCTGCTTTATTCAATCTACAAGAAGTAGGATATATATACTCTAGATTAACGAACCCTACCGTATCAGTGTTACAAGAGCGTATAGCCACCTTAGAAGGTGGCGTCGGGGCCGTTTGTTGTTCATCAGGACATGCCGCCCAGATTATGGCTTTGTTTCCTCTGATGTCACCGGGATGCAATGTGATTGCTTCAACGCGTTTATATGGCGGAACAGTTACCCAATTTAGCCAAACTATTAAGCGCTTTGGTTGGTCAGCAAAGTTTGTAGATTTCGATGATCTGGACGCATTGGAAAATGCGATCGATGAGAATACTCGCGCTGTTTTCTGCGAAGCTATAGCAAACCCCGGTGGATACATCACAGATCTTCAATCCATATCATCAATTTCAGATAAAGCTGGGTTACCCTTAATCGTAGACAACACAACTGCCACGCCATATTTGTGTCGGCCCATAGAATACGGCGCGACATTAGTTGTTCATTCAACAACGAAATATATGACTGGAAATGGAACCGTTACAGGTGGTTGCGTCGTCGACAGCGGCAAATTTGACTGGTCTGCAAGCCAAAATTTTCCATCATTGTCCGAACCTGAGCCTGCGTATCATGGCTTGCGCTTTCATGAAACATTTGGAGCGTTAGCCTTTACTTTCCATGGCATTGCTGTCGGCCTGCGTGATTTAGGAATGACCATGAACCCGCAAGCCGCTCATTACACTCTCATGGGCTTGGAAACTTTATCACTGCGAATGCAACGTCATTCGGACAATGCTTTAAAAATAGCTAGTTGGTTAGAAGAACAAGAAACTGTTGAAACCGTAACGTACGCGGGATTAAAATCCTCTCCATATTTTGATCGGGTTAAAAAAGTGTGCCCAAAGGGCGCTGGAGGTTTATTTACTGTCGCACTGACTGGCGGATATAACAGTTGTATAAAATTTGTTAATGCACTGGAAATTTTTAGCCACGTAGCAAATCTGGGTGACAGTCGCTCACTGGTCATACACACAGCATCTACTACGCACAGACAGCTAACTGTCGAGCAACAAATTGCTGCTGGTTCTGCGCCAAATGTAGTACGAATTTCTATTGGAATTGAGGATCCAGATGATCTTATAGCAGATTTAAAACAAGCTCTGGCGACATCAAAATAAAGATTTACGATCTTGGTTACTGTTAGGTAAAATTAACTATTAAAACTTGTTTATCTTTTCCAGGATATCTAAATAGTGTATCCTCTTCAGTTATATACTATGGAGGGCCATTTGACAGCCTCGCGCCTAAATCTGGTTATTCAAGAAAATAGTGCAGAACTGCTTAAATATGGGACAGCAGGACCTACAATCATACGATCTGTTGCCATATACAAAGGAGATATCCAATCTGCGCTAAGTAAACTTTCAACTTTTATATCTCAAAACAGAAACTTTAATAATAATGTAAACTTTGTTGTCCCCCCCGATCAAATCAAAGTGTTTCGCAAAATTGTTAAAAGTGAAGACAATAAAGAAAATATTACTTTTATTGCCAAAAGGGTTCTTACAGAACAAAATAATATCGACATATCCGAAGTTTTTTTAGATATCATTTCTTCTGAGGATATTATTGAAATAGCCGTAGTTGACAGGCAGAAACTTTTAGAAGCCATATCATTTATCGAAAGTACTGGTTTTAAGATTGTCAACGCCATTAGCGATTTTAACAATCAACAAAAATCATTTGTTTTTAGCAGCCAAAAAAACTTTGAGCAAAAATCCAAAAATAAAAAGCAACCTTATTATGAGATTTGGCTTTTCGCCCAAGCCATAATTAATGTTTTAAATTCAAAAAAAATAAAATTTAACAATTTCGCTAATTTTCAGTTTATCCGTAATTTAGCGTTCTTAAGCTTCGCTGTTTTTGCAACTGTTGTAGTTGCAACCGCATACTTTGATCGTTCTGTGGAGAAAAAAGTCGAAATCTTTACTGATTTAAAGAGTAACGAAGCTCTTCCGATTATTCAGAATATAATTGAAGAAAAAAAGGCCACGAAAATTGCTCAATTGAACAGCAACACAGCTCTTCCGATTGTTCAAAATAAAAAGGAATTGGAAAAAACAGTTATTAATCCAATAAATGTTTTCTTTCCCACTGAGGAATTAAATCTGTCTTCTGAGCGAGATAACCCATTAAATAATTTGGCCAGTTCATCTAATAAAGTCATACGAAAAGACCTTTTGGGAGATTGGTCAGAAATATTATTAACCGAGGAAATAAATTTTGGTGCCGCAGATTTTTCAGCAATCAAAATTGAAGACCCCTGGCAACGATCTGATTCTTTGGAAGACCGTTTTTTATCATCCAACAATAAAGAGAAAAACTTAAAGCTTTCAATTCAAGACAATAAAGTGACAGACGACCCAACCATCGATTTCACAAATAAATCTCTACTTTTTAATGACGAGGATAAAAAATATAGACCTAAGTTAAGCCTCGAGGTTCCAACAAATAAACTGCGCATTCAACCTAAACTACGCCCAAACAAGTATCCATTTGAGGTAAAAGAAACTCCTAAACAATATGCACGCCCCCGAGTAAGGCCAGCAAAAATAGAAGAACTTGCTTCCAAAAGCCAAATCTTTTCAGAAGGTCAAATTGATTTTTCTGTTAAACCTAAAAATAGACCAAAAATTAGAAAGAGAATTGTAGTCGCTGATTATACAGAAGAAGGCGAAGAAGCTAATGTAGTTGGTACAATTTCGAAGGCAGCCACAAAAAAGTCTATCGTAAAGTTAGCTACGACCAAAAATGCCGTTGATAAGCGCAAATTAAATCTTCTCAGCATCTACTCACGAGGCTCAGAGAAACGGGCAATTGTTATGTTTCCAACTGGACAAACAAAACTTGTTAAGGTGGGAGATTCACTTGATGGTGGTCGGGTTGCTGCAATTGGCACTAGTGAAATCCGCTATATAAAAAGTGGAAATAATCTAGTGCTAAGAATACCAGAAGGGTAATCAGACGAAATTAATTTAAATGCATATTTGAAAATTTATGATCTATGCAGCCCTCGAAATCAATACCGAGTCTACTTTTCGGGCGGCGGCCACTTCATCTCCATCATCAACCGCTGCAACTTCTCTTGTCAAGCGGTCTAAAGCTGCTTCGTATAATTGACGTTCAGAATAACTTTGCTCTCTTTGCTCATCATTTCTATGTAAATCGCGAACCACTTCAGCGATTGCAATTAAGTCCCCAGAATTTATTTTTTGTTCATACTCTTGAGCTCTTCTTGACCACATTGCCCGCTTGACTTTAGGCTTACCTTTTAACGTTGTAAGAGCCTGAGTAACTACATCTGGTGAGCTCAGAGAGCGCATACCAATTTCTTCAGCTTTGTTCGTAGGAACTCGAAGGGTCATCTTGTCTTTTTCAAAAGCAACTACATACAATTCAAGAGAAGCCCCTGCAATCTCTTGTTCCTCAATTGAAACAACTTTACCCACACCATGGGCTGGGTATACAACATATTCATTTGAACTGAATTGAAGTTTCGTGCTCATTTTTGCTTCCTTTAATTCTAATTTTAAACTGTAACCAGTTTGAACCTCAGTTCTTAATCGCTCCACCTAACATAGCTTGATAGAATTTGCCAGCCAGAGGTTATTAACCACCTTCACCAGGTTCTTCAGAAAAATATTTTTCAAGCTTACCTGTTTCACCGTCGCGATCATCAGCCTCGGGCAACGGATCTTTTTGAGTAATTATAACCGGCCAAATTTCTGAATACTTACGATTAAATTCGACCCATTTTTCCATTTCAGGTTCAGTATCGGGTCTAATTGCATCAGCAGGACATTCTGGTTCGCAAACTCCGCAATCGATACATTCATCCGGGTGAATTACAAGCATGTTTTCACCCTCATAAAAACAATCTACAGGACAAACTTCTACACAATCAGTATATTTACAGGCGATACAATTATCGCCGACAACGTAAGTCATATATTATGCCCAAATAAAAGCTCCAACAGCATTGCTAGACTGGTTCAACTAATCATTCAAGTGTTTTGGTAACTATTTTATCCAGTAGCCTTCGGTCTTTTTTAGTTGGCCTTTTATTTGTATCTTTTTTGGATTTTTGAGATAAATTTTTGTTGTTGGCAGAGCCTGTCGCATCGCCTGAAAGATCTTTATAAAGCTTTTGTGCTTCACTAGCAGGCCCTCGTCTGGCACCAAGGCTTTGAATTTGAATAATTCTTACCGTAGTTACGTGGTTTATTGTAAGAACATCATTTATTTTAACCTTTGAAGCTGGCTTAATAATCTTATTTGAGTTCACTCTCACTTTTCCACTTAAGATCGCCTTCGAAGATAGACTTCTGCTCTTATAAAAACGAGCATACCAGAGCCAAGTATCTAACCTTATCTTTTCGGTCATGCGCTCCTTCTCAGTGCCTTCAATTTTTTTTAGAAAAATCCATTAGGGCAGCTGCAAATGGATTATCAGGATCAATTTTTTTAGGTTTTTCGGGACGAGACTCAAAACTTTTTGGCTGATCTGATTTTACTCTTTGTTTCTTATTTGCTTTTTTCTTATATTTTGATTTTCCATTTTCACCATCATTAGGCTTTGCCTGTTTATCTTTGTTGGCTCGCCTCTTGTTGGTTTGCTTATTGATCCATTTAAAGGTGTAGAAAGTCTCAATATCTTTTTCTTCCACCAACTCTCCTTGACCTTCAATTTCGTCAGCCTGTGGCTTTACTTCGTTATTTTGCGGGTCTACAAATGATTTCTCCTGACCATTAACATCCGCATTATCAGTAATTTCAATTGCTTTTACTTTCTCTCGTTCACCTTTTTCAGCTGAATAGCCCAACCCCTCCATCAAGTTAGCAAATTGTTCTTGGGTCATCCCAGTTATAGATAACATATCTGCGTTAGCTTCAAAGCCATTACGACTATCTTCAACTCTTAAAAGGTCTGCCAAACGTTCCAGCATATCAATTCTTATGGCTCGGTCACCTGCGTTTCGATAGCCCGACATATCATCATACTGTTCTGGTGCCTCTGTACTCACCGGTACTGTTACTAAGCCCGGTGGTGGCGCTTCTGGGAATTCATCTAAATTTTTTGAAAGAGCCCACAATACAAGCCTCAAACGAGTTGGAGCTGGCTTCAATAACAATGGCATAAACACCGTGAATTGTCCAAACCTTACACCATGTTTTCGAAGTAGAGATCTTGCATCTTGATCTAGCGACTTAACCTCTGCTAAAACATTTTGCCTTCTTAAAATACCAAGACTTTCGAATAGTTGAAAACCAAACCCTTTCGCTAGGCCTGTCAGTTCTTCATCCTTTTGCAAGTTCACTAGAGGCTCAAATAGTAAAGATATTTTACGATCTACAAAATGCTGGAGCCGGCGCTCCACTTTATTCAGCACCTCCGTTCCAGCCTCACTATCCACGAAAGCAGCTACTTTTGGATGCATAATATCATCACCAGTTATTAACTTTCCTACTGCTTGGTCCCCCCACATCAACCCACCCTGTTCTGTAAAGTCAATTTC
>CAYMIR010000046.1:0-9433 GCA_964390655.1 uncultured Marinovum sp. | reverse complement strand
TACTCGAGCGATGCAGCATTATTTCTTCAACTGTACGTTCTGATAAATCCAGAGCTCCCAAAATTCTATCTCGGTCTTCCTTCTGAACAACCCCCTCAAGATGACCGAGAGATATCGCGCCCGCTATTTCCTCTCTTACAGCCAATATAGGTTCGTCAGCTGAGGTTCTAACACCAAACAACCATAAAATACCTCTAACTAATTTTCTGACAGCTGAAACAATCGGGTCAAATATACTAACTAAAAGAGCAATGGGAGCAGACACTCTAGCAGCAGCCTGTTCTGCATTTGTAATCGCATAAGTTTTTGGAAGCACTTCAGCAAAAATCAAAACGAGAAGAGTCATGACTAAAGTTGCCAATGCAACGCTACTTTCACCAACTAGTTTAGTAAATAAAGCTGTAGCTAGTGACGTCGCAAGAATATTTACCAAGTTATTTCCTAATAGTACTGAGCCAATTAATCTCTCATTATCTTCTGTAATTGATAATGCTCTCGCTGCACTACGTGATCCTTTATCGGCTTGCGTTTGAAGCTTGCCTCTCGAAGCCGCTGTCAAAGCAGTTTCGCTACCAGAAAAAAACGCTGACAGTAACAAAAGTATAAAGATTGCAAATACAGTGAACCAGAAGGCATAGTCTAAATTTAAAGACTGTAACCAAAGCATTTATTTAAACCTTATCATAAAAAATAAAAAGAAATTGAGACATGAGCAAATAGCCTAACACAATATACGGTACAAGTAATTAAATTTTTAAAAATAGTATGAACTCACATTGGCATATTTCCAAAAGTTCGAAGCTATATATTCATAAATTTTTATTTACTTTTAACTGAAAGAGGATGATGCTTTTCAAGAGTAGTTTTTAATTTGTCATTAACAATGTGAGTATAGATTTCAGTTGTTGTAATGTCAGAGTGTCCCAGAAGTGTTTGTATGACCCGCAAATCAGCGCCATTACTCAACAGATGTGTAGCAAAAGCATGCCTTATGGTGTGAGGTGAAACATTTTCGCTTTTGACGCCAGCTTCAATTGCCCAAGATTTAATTTTATTAAAAAACCAATTTCTAGTTAGGTATCCATTTTTACTATTTGAAGGAAATAAAAACCTTGATCTCTTCAAGCCTAATTTTAGTGATAAATCTTCTTTTTTATCTCTAAGTTTGAGCCAGTGCTCCAACGCCTCAATTGCCGGAGGTGATAATGGAACAAGCCTTTCCTTACTACCTTTCCCTTTTATTAAAATCATTTTTGGTCTTCCACGAGCAGAGGCAACGGGCAGCGACATTAATTCAGTAATACGCATACCTGATGCATAAAGTACTTCCATTAAACACTTGTTTCGAGCACGTTCAAATTCTGTATGCCCTTGTGTCCGCGCTACTTTCAATAATGAATCAACTTCTTCCAATGTGAGTGTTTTTGGCAATGGTTTTGGTAACTTGGGACCCGAAAGTTGGGACGATGGATCTATCATCAAAAACCCTGCCTCAATACAAAATTTAAAAAATTGCTTAATTGAAGATAAATGTCTGGCTCTAGTGGATCGGGAGTGCCCTAACTTTTTCAAATATAAAATATACTTTTCGAGCTCAGTTTGAGTGAGCTCGAGAAGAGACTTACCAATTTTTATAGATACTTTCTCCAGATCCTTTGAATATGCTAAAATTGAATTCTCACTTAAACCCTCTTCTGCGTACTTAGCTTCTAGGAACTTTTCAATCAACTGTCTGTTGTCATTCATTTTCTCAATACCAAGTGAGTTAAAGCAGCTCGACGAGCGGTAGTTTCTAGACCTATTAAATTTAAAGTTGATAAACTCTCTGAAAAATCTTTCAAATTACCTTCAATTCCCAATTCAAATTGCAGAAGTGCATTCAAAATAACCTCTCCTAATTTTCCCTGATTTAGTTTCTGTTCAACTAAGAATGGCACACTAGGTTCAGTAAAAATTTGTAAAATTATTTTTTCAGTTTCATCGGATACTTTAACTTGAGAAAAATCACCCGCAGTTAAACCAAAGCGAATATCACTTGGATCCCAATAACCCTCTGTTATCTTGAAGTTATTAGTTAAGAGCAACAAATTTGCCGCAATTTTTTTTGATTTTGGAGAAAGGTTTTCCTCAAACACTCTTAGGCCAAATAGTTTTGCAAAGACTGTTAACTGATTGGTTTCTTTAAAAACTTTCCAAGCATCCTGAAAGGATTTTTCTAAATTTTCTTTATCGTCTAAAGCAGCGTCAAGATCATTAATAACTTTAATCCTATCCCACATACCCCCTGAAGCACCCGGGCTGTGATTTGTATAAATCCCAATGATTTGATTTTCTGGTATTGCACCAGTTAATGATAAACGCTCAGCTGCTATTACTTGAGCCCGCCATCCATTTTCACCAGATAAATCACTTTGACTGTATTGGATGGGTAAATATTCAGCTGGAATAGGCTCACCAATAGCTTCATACAAACGATACTCCAAAGGTGTAATAGAATCACGTGGTGGTAAAAGAGCTGATAAATCAACATTAAAATCGACCTCTAAGTATCTGCTCAACAATGAAATCTCATGATCACTTAAATCACCCAATACTTTTTCTGTTTCTAGGATCAAATGTGCAGTTAGCCAGTCACCTTTACGCGCATAGCAGTAGATTAATTCTGCTTGAAGGTCTCTATTTTCAGTATTTTGAAAAACTGGTTCACAAATGGGAAAATTATTGCTTGATAACAAGGAAATATCAAAAAGTTGAGGTATCATTCTTTCGGGCACAGGAGACGCTCTCTCTACGAGAGCTATTGCTGGGTCTACAGCCCCATAATTTAACAACTTATTCAAACGAACTTCTAAAAACGCATATCTCGAAGGTTCATTTAAAGGTGGGCGGGCCTCAGCGAGCAACAATGAATACACCAGCTCTTGGATGGGTGAATAGCTGAAAGTTGGCATTGTTTTAAATGAATACTCCAAGTCGTCAAAGCTCGAGTTCCTCCAAATTGTTGTAGGAATTCCAGTTACATAAATTGGCAGAAGGCCTATCGCTTGATACTCACTTGAGTTTAAGGTTGAAACTTGAATATCGTTAGTTTTATCCACTTCTAAGTTCGTTATTTCAAGTATACTTCTTTGGAACTTACTATTTGCGTTAGATAGCCAATCGATAGCTGACAGAGGCGATTGTGCTGCTATTGGAGAAGCCAGTAACAAAAAATAAAAAAAATATCTAATTCGCATTTAGCTTTATAGTGTTAGTAATAAGAGTTTGCTGAGGTTCAAACTCGACACCAAAAACCAAAGGGCCCAAAAAAGCATATACTGTAAGAACAGAAATCCCTGTTACCATGAAATAAAACAGCCATTTAATTAGTTTTCCCATAAAATAATTATCACTTCAGTATAATCTCTGTTGCTTATATCATAACGATTATTACAAATATATCAAAGTTCAATTGTAATTGTGTTTTTAGGTGATAATACCACTTACTATGTTTGAACTAAAAAAAACAGTCGCTCTGGTCGGAATGATGGGATCCGGTAAAAGTGCAATAGGAAAAGTTGTTTCATCAATTATTGGTGTTCCGTTTAAAGATGCTGACGTTGAAATTGAACAGGCAGCAAAATTATCGATACCAGAAATTTTTGAACGTCATGGCGAAAAATTTTTCCGAGACAAAGAAGATCAAATTATCAAACGGCTATTACGTGAAAAGTGCTGTATTTTAGCAACTGGTGGCGGAGCGTTTATGAATAAAAAAATTCGCGCATCAATTAAAGAACAAGGAGTTTCAGTTTGGTTAAATGCAGATTTAGAAACACTTTGGAAACGAGTTAAACACAAAAGAACAAGGCCATTATTAAGAACACATAATCCAAAAGAAACACTCGCAAATATTTATACAGACCGAATTAAAACTTATTCTTTGGCCGATATTATTATAGATTCTCATGATAAATCATCTTTAGAAGAGATGGCTAAATTAGTAATTAAATCTTTACTAGATCGTAATGACTTGATCGAAAGAGCTTGACTATGAAAAAAGTAACCGTGCCGCTAGATACAAGATCCTATGACATTTTGATTGGTGAAGACTTAATCTCTAACTTTCCGACTTATCTAGAGGGCATTTTAAATCGTAACTTTTTAGCAATTATTACAGATAAGAACGTAGAAAAAGTTCACCTATCTAGACTAGTTAAGGCTTTATCTGCATCGGGAATTAAATCCAAAATACTTTCGATCGATCCTGGAGAGGGAAGCAAATCGTGGAAAACTCTCCAAATGACGGTTGATTGGATGTTGGCAAGTAAAATTGAACGCAATGACATAGTAGTTGCTTTGGGCGGGGGTGTAGTAGGCGATCTTGTAGGTTTTGCCGCCGCAATATTAAGACGCGGTATTCGCTTTATTCAGTGTCCAACCTCACTTTTAGCGCAAGTAGATAGTTCAGTCGGTGGCAAAACAGGGATAAATTCCATCCACGGAAAAAATTTGGTGGGTGCTTTTTATCAACCATCACTAGTTATTTCAGATATTTTTACCTTAAACACGATTAAGGAGAGGGATTTCTTAGCAGGTTATGGTGAAGTAGTGAAATACGGCTTGTTGGGCGACTATGATTTTTACTGCTGGTTGGAAAAAAATTTTATTAAGATAAAAGAAAAAGATACCCAGACACTTATTAAAGCTGTGGCTCATTCATGTGAAATGAAGGCAGAAATTGTTATCAATGATGAAAAAGAGCATGGCGATAGGGCATTGCTCAACTTAGGGCATACATTTTGTCACGCACTTGAAGCCGCTACTGGTTATTCAGAACGTATGTTGCACGGGGAGGGAGTAGCAATCGGATGTATTTTAGCTTTCGATCTATCTGCAAAGATGAAGTTAACTTCACAAGAAGATCCCGTTAGGGTTAAAAAGCACTTTTCAGAAATGGGGATGATGAAATCAATAAAAGAAATATCGGGAGTTTTGCCTGATTCTGATAGCTTGGTAGAATTAATGTTTCAGGATAAGAAAGTGGTGAACGGAAAGTTAAATTTGATTTTAACAAAAGGAATAGGCAAAGCATTTATTGCTCGTGATATCGACCCAAATTTGATTAAATCTGTAATTAATGAATCTCTGGCATAGTGAACCTAAAACAGCCTTAATTTTAAATTTACAGAATATTAGTTTCTTTGAAAGGTAGCTTGCGTGATTAACTCAATGACTGGATATGCTTCTGGTTCGGCCCAGGTAGGAAGCCTATCGCTGGATCTCGAAATAAAGAGTGTAAACTCTAAGAGTTTAGATTTAAAAATTTATCTTCCTGAATATCTTTCTTCATTGGAGAACGAGTTACGTCAAGTTACGTCAAGTAAAGTATTTAGAGGCTCTGTTGTTTTAAAAATAAAAGTAAGCCAAAATTCAAAATTCTTAAACCAGTATTGTTTTAATGATAAGGTATTAAATACTGTGTTTGAAAAAATTCAAAATATAGAAAAAATTTGTGATGAAAAAAATATACCATTGGAACCTTTGAAGGCTTCAGATTTTTTTACAATCAAAGGAGTTTGGGAGGAGGACAAAAATGCCTCGAATTTCATCGATGATATGAAATCAATCATACTTGATAAGGCAAACGAATTAATTGACAGTCTTTTACAAGCAAGAAAAAAGGAGGGGCAGGGACTACTAATAATTTTGGCTGACAAACTTGCCTCTATTTTGGCACTACACAAAGCTGCAGAAGAAATTCTGCCTGAAAGGTCAAAACACTTGGAGAAGAATTTCAAATCCTTAATTGAAAAAATAATTTCCGAAAATTCTCAATTAGATGAAAATAAAATTGAGCATGAAATAGCTATAATTGCAATCAAACAGGATATTAAGGAAGAATTAGATCGCCTAAAAGTTCATCTTTTAAGCATGCAAGATTTACTAAATTATGCAGGTGTTATCGGTAAAAAACTTGATTTCCTGTCGCAAGAATTGAATAGAGAAGTAAATACAATATGCTCTAAGTCACAGTACAGCGCACTGACAAAAATAGGAATAGAAATGAAGACATTAGTCGATCAATTTCGTGAACAAGTACAAAATGTCGAGTAGTGCTAAAGTTAATGAAAAAGGATTATTAATAATCCTTTCCTCACCATCCGGCGCTGGGAAGTCCACACTAGCCCAGCGTATTAAATCATGGGATAGAAATTGCGTATTTTCTATTTCAGCTACAACCCGCAAACCTCGAGAAGGTGAACAAGACGGAAAAGACTATTATTTTATTTCTGAGGAAGAATTTCGAAACAAAGCTTCGAAAGGCGAAATGCTGGAACACGCGGAGGTGTTTGGTAACTGGTATGGAAGCCCCATGTCTCCAGTATTGTCTTCAATTGATAGCGGAAATGATGTTTTATTTGATGTTGACTGGCAGGGAAGCCAGCAAATAAAAAACTCGAGTTTGGGAAAATATGTTTTATCAATTTTTATTCTACCGCCTTCTATTAAGGAATTGGAAAGTCGGTTAAAATCAAGAAATCAAGACAGTGATGAAGTTATTTCGAATAGGATGGCTAAGTCTGTTGAGGAGATAAGTCATTGGCCCGAATATGATTATGTTGTTGTTAATGATGACGTCGATAAAACTGAAGAAAAGTTAAAAATTATTATAACTGCAGAAAGATTGCGATTATCTCAGCAACCAGGAGTTGTTGAATTTGTTCGTGGTTTGACTAAAGAGTTTGGAGAGCGGTAATGCCAATTTTCAAGTTTAAAACATATAATCCTAAGATCGAAAGTAGTGCTTGGATTGCACATGACGCCAATATAATTGGAAACGTTGACATAAGTAAAAAGGCCTCAGTTTGGTTTGGGGCAACACTTCGAGGAGATAATGAAAAAATACTGCTAGGAGAGGGTAGCAATATACAAGAAAACTGTGTTTTGCATACTGACTACGGCTTCCCTTTGAAGATTGGAACGAATTGTACAATTGGTCACAGTGTAATTCTTCACGGCTGTTCCATTTCTGAAAATACGCTTATTGGCATGGGTTCGACGATCCTCAATGGAGCTCGAATTGGAAAAGGATGTTTAATCGGAGCCGCATCTTTAATAACTGAAAATAAAGTAATCCCAGACGGTTCATTGGTATTGGGTTCACCAGGAAAAATTATACGCCAACTCGATAATGAAACAAAAGAAAGCCTAATTGGTAGCGCACTCCACTACCAGGAAAGAGCAGCGGAATTTAGCAAAAATCTAGATAAAATTCCTTAAGTGAAAAATTTGCAAAACGTGATAACAATCTTATATAAAACTATATAGATACTATTAAACTTATGAAAAATGATCATCTTTTTTGAAAGGTTGTTAAATGACTATGCAAAAGCCAATTGTAAAAAGTAAAGACGCCCCAGACTTGGGAGTGTTTAGTTGGTCTGACCCTTTTTACTTAGAGCAACAGCTGAGCGAAGAGGAGCGTATGCTCAGGGATGCAAGCAAGACCTTCGCACAGGAAAAGCTACAGCCACGGATTACTAAAGCCTTTCAAAATGAAACCGTTGAGCCACAACTATTTAGAGAAATGGGTGAAATGGGTTTATTAGGAACGACCATCCCCGAGGAATACGGTGGACTTGGGGCTGGGTATGTAAGTTACGGAGTGGTCGCTAGAGAAATAGAACGTGTGGATAGTGGTTACCGTTCTATGATGTCAGTTCAGTCAAGCTTAGTCATGTATCCCATCTATGCCTATGGGACAGAGGAACAGAGAATAAAATACTTGCCAAAACTGGCAACGGGTGAACTAATTGGTTGTTTTGGATTAACTGAGTCAGATGCGGGGTCTGATCCAGCTTCGATGAAAACTCGGGCCGTTAAAACTGAAAGCGGTTATAGGATTTCCGGTTCGAAAATGTGGATTTCAAATTCGCCTATTGCAGATGTGTTTGTAGTTTGGGCAAAATCAGAACATCACGATGGAAAGATAAAGGGCTTTATACTTGAAAAGGGTGCCAATGGCCTAAAAGCCCCCAGAATAGAGGGTAAATTGTCGTTAAGAGCTTCAGTTACCGGAGAGATCGTTATGGATAATGTTGAGATTTCTGATGATGCTTTATTGCCAAATGTTTCAGGTCTCAAGGGTCCGTTTGGCTGCCTTAATAGAGCCAGGTATGGAATTGCCTGGGGCGTTATGGGCGCAGCGGAGTTTTGTTGGCATGCGGCTTTGCAATATGGACTAGATCGAAAGCAATTTGATAAACCGATAGCTCAAACGCAGTTATTTCAGAAAAAATTGGCTGATATGCAAACTGAGATATCTCTCGGTCTTCAGGCGGCTCTGAGAGTGGGTCGGCTTATGGACGAAGCTCAGGGCTCTCCAGAAATGATAAGTATTATAAAACGAAATAATTGCGGTAAAGCTTTAGATATAGCTCGTATGTCTCGCGATATGCACGGAGGAAATGGCATATCACAGGATTTTCAAATAATGCGCCACATGAATAACTTGGAAACCGTTAATACTTACGAGGGAACCCATGACGTTCACGCACTAATACTGGGAAGGGCGCAAACGGGTTTGCAGGCATTTTTTTAAAAGCTGCTGAATAGGATAAAAATACACCAAGCAATATAAGTAATATACAAGACCTGAATTGCGCATAATATATATTATGTTAATTATTAATTCTGTTTTAAAGTTACTAAACTTTAGCTTTTAGTTTTAAAGTATTGTTTTATTGTATAATTATCCTTGAGCAGCCTTAGCAACTTCGGCAGCAAAATCTTCTTCCTTTTTTTCTATACCCTCGCCAACAGCCATACGAACATAGCCCACGATTTCAACATCAGCTTTTTCAGACGCAGCTTGAACAGTTAAATCCGGATCGATCACAAAATCTTGTCCTAAAAGTGTGACCTCGGAAAAAAACTTTTTCATTCTACCTTCAATCATTTTTTCAATGACCTGTTCAGGCTTACCAGATTCTCTAGCTTGCTCTGTGAGTACAGACTTCTCTCTCTCTATAATTGATGGATCTAAGTCGTCACTACTAAGAGCTTGAGGATTTGCAGCTGCTATGTGCATCGCAACCTGCCGACCAAATTCTTGGTTGTTTCCCTTTAAAGCAACCAAAACAGCAATTGCGCCCATCCCATCGGCTGCTGCATTATGCACATAAGAAACAACTTGATCGCCAGAAATTTTTGAAATTCTCCGTAAAGATAAGTTTTCGCCTATTGTTGCAATTTTGTCAGTTATTACTTCAGAAACCTTTTTACCCTGAAAGTCCGCATCGGCTAATGAGTCAACACTATCAACATTCAATGCAACGCCAGCAATTCCTCTGACCATCTCTTGAAATTCAGCATTTTTAGCAACAAAATCAGTTTCAGAATTAACTTCGATTGCTACACCATTGGGCCCATCAACCGAAACAGCCACCAA
>CAYMIR010000045.1:0-9673 GCA_964390655.1 uncultured Marinovum sp. | reverse complement strand
TACGGAAAAATTCGAGAAGTTTTGGATATGCCAAACTTGATAGAAGTTCAAAAATCCTCGTACGATCTGTTCTTAAATTCTGGAGATCAAGATACACCATTAGATGGTGAAGGAATTCAAGGGGTTTTTCAGTCCGTTTTCCCAATAAAAGATTTTAATGAAACTTCAATCATGGAGTTCGTCGGGTATGAGCTCGAGAAGCCAAAGTATGATGTTGAAGAGTGCCAGCAGCGCGATATGACTTACTCTGCACCACTTAAAGTGACCCTTCGATTGATTGTATTTGATATTGACGAGGATACCGGAGCTAAATCGGTCAAAGATATAAAAGAGCAGGACGTTTTTATGGGTGATATGCCCTTAATGACACCTAATGGAACTTTTGTAGTCAATGGAACAGAGCGAGTTATTGTCTCTCAGATGCATAGGTCTCCAGGCGTATTTTTTGATCACGATAAAGGTAAAACACACAGTTCCGGCAAGCTTCTGTTTGCCTGCAGAATTATTCCGTATCGGGGTTCTTGGTTAGATGTTGAATTCGACGCAAAAGACATTGTTTATGCGCGAATTGATCGAAGAAGAAAATTACCTGTAACTACGCTGCTTTATTCGCTTGGTATGGATCAAGAAGATATTATGGATGCATACTATAACACGGTGGATTATAAATTGTCGAAAGATAATGGTTGGGTGACTAAGTTTTTTCCCGATCGCGTCAGAGGAACCCGTCCTACTTTTGATCTAGTTGACGCTGCTACTGGCGAAGTGATTGCAGAAGCTGGAAAAAAAGTAACGCCACGTGCTGTTAAAAAATTAAAAGACGATGGCAAAGTAACCGAATTAGTAATGCCTTTTGATTCAATTGTTGGGAAGTTTGTGTCAAGAGATATGATCAATGAGGAAAACGGCGCTATTTATGTGGAAGCTGGTGACGAGCTGACATTGGAATATGATAAAGAAGGGGAAGTTACTGGTGGAACGATAAAAGAACTAATCGACGCAGGTTTTGACAGTATACCAGTTTTAGATATCGATAACGTGAATATCGGGCCATATATCCGTAATACATTAGCGCAAGACAAAAATATGAACCGTGAAACGGCGCTAATGGATATTTACCGGGTAATGAGACCAGGGGAACCTCCAACTGTTGAGGCTGCCTCTGCACTATTTGACACTCTATTCTTTGATAGTGAACGTTATGATTTGTCTGCAGTCGGTCGTGTAAAGATGAATATGCGTTTAGCGCTGGATGCTGAAGATACACAACGTACCTTGCGATCTGAGGACATTGTTTCGTGCATCAGAGCATTAGTAGAATTGAGAGACGGTAAAGGTGAAGTTGATGATATTGATCACCTTGGTAATAGGCGTGTGCGTTCTGTAGGTGAATTGATGGAAAATCAATATCGTGTTGGATTGCTAAGGATGGAGCGGGCAATAAAAGAACGAATGTCCTCGGTCGAAATAGATACGGTAATGCCTCAAGATTTGATAAACGCTAAACCTGCAGCCGCAGCAGTGCGCGAATTTTTTGGGTCGTCTCAACTATCTCAGTTTATGGATCAAACTAATCCTTTGTCTGAAGTTACTCATAAAAGACGTTTGTCGGCATTGGGCCCAGGCGGTTTGACCCGGGAGCGAGCAGGTTTCGAAGTGCGAGATGTTCACGCAACTCACTATGGTAGAATGTGCCCTATTGAAACTCCAGAAGGACCTAACATCGGTCTCATAAATTCATTAGCCACTTTTGCTAGAGTAAATAAATATGGGTTTATCGAGACACCTTACAGAAAGGTAGTTGAAGGTCAGGTAACTGACGACGTGCAATATATGTCAGCGACCGAAGAGATGAGACATACGGTTGCGCAGGCGAATGCATCACTAGACGAAAAAGGGCGCTTTGTTAATGATCTTGTTTCAACGCGTCAAAATGGTGATTACACCCTTGCCCAAAATGAGAGTGTCGATTTTATTGACGTGAGCCCAAAACAACTTGTTTCCGTGGCCGCATCTTTAATACCATTTTTAGAAAATGATGATGCTAACAGAGCCCTTATGGGATCAAACATGCAACGTCAGGCCGTTCCTCTTTTGAGTGCTGAAGCTCCTTTAGTTGGGACAGGAATTGAAGGAGTCGTTGCAAGGGATTCTGGAGCAGCGATTATGGCGAAGAGAGCTGGTATCATCGATCAGATAGATGCGCAAAGAATTGTGATCAGAGCAACTGAGGATCTTGAGTTAGGCGATGCGGGTGTTGATATCTACAGGATGCGCAAGTTCCAGCGCTCAAATCAAAACACATGTATCAACCAAACCCCACTCGTTGTGGTTGGACAAACGGTTTCAAAAGGGGAGGTCATTGCTGACGGTCCTTCGACGGATATGGGTGAATTGGCATTAGGCAAAAATGTCGTTGTCGCGTTCATGCCATGGAATGGATACAACTATGAGGATTCAATTTTAATATCTGAGAGAGTGGCTCGTGATGATGTGTTTACATCTGTTCACATTGAAGAGTTTGAAGTTGCAGCCCGTGACACGAAGCTGGGTCCTGAAGAAATAACACGAGATATTCCAAATGTGGGTGAAGAAGCTCTCCGCAATCTAGATGAGGCTGGTATTGTATATATTGGTGCCGACGTAGAGCCAGGAGATATTTTAGTTGGTAAAATCACGCCAAAAGGCGAAAGTCCAATGACCCCTGAAGAAAAACTACTTCGTGCTATATTTGGTGAAAAAGCATCAGATGTAAGAGATACATCATTGCGTGTGAAACCTGGTGATTATGGAACGGTGGTTGAAGTTAGAGTTTTCAATAGACACGGTGTTGAAAAAGATGAGCGAGCTTTACAAATTGAGCGAGAAGAAGTTGAGCGTTTAGCGAGAGATCGTGATGACGAATTAGTTATTTTAGATAGAAACATCTATGCTCGCCTTCGATCAATCATATCTGGAAAAGTCGCCGTTAAAGGTCCAAAGGGAGTATCTGCCAATTCTGAAATTACAGATGATCTTTTAAATAGTTTGAGTAAGGGACAATGGTGGCAATTGGCTTTAGCGGAAGAAGCGGACGCACAAGTCGTCGAGGCTTTGAATGAGCAGTATGAAGCTCAGAAAAGAACTTTGGATGCTCGCTTTGATGATAAGGTGGAAAAAGTTCGCCGAGGCGATGATTTGCCCCCAGGCGTAATGAAAATGGTCAAAGTTTTTATAGCTGTGAAGCGTAAATTACAGCCAGGAGATAAGATGGCCGGTCGTCACGGGAATAAAGGTGTTATTTCAAAAGTTGTCCCGATGGAAGACATGCCATTTTTGGCAGATGGAACACCTGTAGATTTTTGCCTTAATCCGCTTGGTGTGCCGTCTAGAATGAACGTGGGTCAAATCTTGGAAACCCATATGGGGTGGGCTGCGCGCGGTTTGGGAATACAGGTCGACGAGGCTTTAAAAGGTTACAGGCGCACCGGCGATCTTACTCCAGTTAAAGAAGCAATGCGTATCGTCTATGGTGATGATGTTTTTGAGGAAGGCATTAAAAACATGGATGAAGAAGCTATCGTCGAAGCAGCACGAAACGTAACCGAAGGTGTGCCGATAGCAACTCCGGTTTTTGACGGTGCTAAGGAAATTGACGTTGATGATGCTCTTTCACGGGCGGGTTTTGATAAATCTGGCCAATCGATATTATTTGATGGACGAACAGGTGAGCAGTTTAGCAGGCCTGTGACCGTTGGCGTGAAATATTTACTGAAGCTTCACCACTTAGTGGACGATAAAATTCATGCTCGATCAACTGGGCCTTATTCGCTTGTCACTCAGCAACCTCTTGGAGGTAAAGCTCAGTTTGGTGGTCAGCGATTTGGTGAAATGGAAGTTTGGGCATTGGAGGCTTATGGAGCTGCCTATACTCTACAGGAAATGTTGACGGTAAAATCTGACGATGTAGCTGGTAGAACAAAGGTATATGAGTCAATCGTTAAAGGCGAAGATAATTTTGAAGCTGGAATACCTGAGAGCTTTAACGTTCTGGTAAAAGAGGTGCGTGGTCTTGGCCTAAACATGGAGCTCCTGGACGCGGAGGATGGTGATTAAACGATACGCGTATTCACGTCCCTTTTGTCCCTAAATTTGAGGAAATTAAAATGAACCAGGAAATTACAAACAACCCATTTAACCCGCTAACTTCACCAAAAGTTTTTGATGAGATAAAAGTATCTTTGGCCTCACCAGAACGGATTTTATCATGGTCTTATGGTGAAATAAAAAAGCCGGAAACAATTAATTATCGAACCTTTAAACCAGAACGAGATGGTCTTTTCTGCGCTCGTATTTTTGGCCCAACAAAAGATTACGAATGTTTGTGCGGTAAGTATAAAAGAATGAAGTACAGAGGCGTCGTATGTGAAAAATGTGGTGTTGAAGTTACCCTTCAGAAGGTTAGACGGGAGCGAATGGGGCATATTGAGCTGGCTTCACCGGTAGCGCATATATGGTTTTTGAAATCTTTACCTTCCCGTATTGGCCTGATGCTTGATATGACCCTTCGGGATTTGGAGAGAGTTCTCTACTTTGAAAACTACGTTGTTATTGAGCCAGGTTTGACAGACCTTACATACGGTCAAATGATGAGTGAAGAGGAGTTTATGGATGCTCAAGATACGTATGGAATGGATGCATTTACTGCAAACATTGGAGCAGAAGCTATTCGGGAAATGCTTGCTGCAATCGATCTTGAGGCAGAAGCTGAACAACTCAGAGCTGATTTAAAGGAAGCAACGGGAGAGCTAAAACCTAAGAAAATCATTAAACGTCTCAAGGTTGTTGAGAGTTTTCTTGAGTCGGGTAACAGGCCCGAGTGGATGATCTTGACCGTTGTACCCGTAATACCGCCTGAACTTAGACCTCTGGTACCTTTGGATGGTGGTCGTTTTGCAACTTCTGATCTGAATGATCTATACCGACGAGTAATTAACCGTAATAACCGCTTAAAAAGGTTAATTGAATTGCGGGCACCAGATATTATCGTTCGAAACGAAAAGAGAATGCTTCAGGAGTCTGTTGATGCACTATTTGATAATGGTCGTCGTGGTCGCGTCATTACAGGAGCAAATAAGCGCCCCCTAAAGTCTTTGTCTGATATGCTAAAGGGTAAACAGGGACGTTTTCGTCAGAACCTTTTAGGTAAAAGAGTTGATTTTTCCGGACGTTCAGTAATTGTTACTGGTCCTGAATTGAAATTACATCAATGCGGCTTGCCTAAGAAGATGGCATTGGAGCTATTCAAGCCATTTATCTATTCTCGGCTTGAAGCAAAAGGCCTTTCTAGCACAGTAAAACAAGCTAAAAAGTTAGTCGAGAAAGAGAGGCCTGAAGTTTGGGATATTCTAGATGAAGTTATCAGAGAGCATCCTGTTATGCTCAATAGGGCGCCAACATTACACAGACTGGGCATACAGGCCTTTGAACCAGTACTTATCGAAGGCAAAGCCATTCAGCTACACCCGTTGGTTTGTTCAGCTTTTAATGCTGATTTTGATGGTGACCAAATGGCAGTCCACGTACCACTAAGCCTTGAGGCACAATTAGAAGCTCGTGTATTGATGATGTCTACAAATAACGTGCTGTCACCGGCTAACGGTGCGCCGATTATAGTTCCGTCACAAGATATGATCTTAGGACTCTATTATACCACAATCATGCGAGAGGGCATGAAAGGCGAAGGTATGATTTTTGGGTCCATCGAAGAGGTTCAATATGCTTTGGACAATAATGATGTACACTTGCATGCTAAGATTACGGCGCGTATTCCCCAAATCGATGAGCATGGTACAGAAATAGAAAAGCGTTTTGAGACTACTCCAGGTAGAGTCCGTATTGGCGCTCTACTCCCAAAGAATGCCAAAGCTCCATTTGAATTGGTTAATAGCTTACTTAGGAAGAAAGACGTTCAAAATGTAATTGATACAGTCTATCGCTACTGTGGACAAAAAGAGTCAGTTATTTTCTGTGATCAAATTATGTCCATGGGTTTTCGTGAAGCTTTCAAGGCAGGTATATCGTTTGGTAAAGATGATATGGTGATCCCTGAAACAAAATGGTCAATTGTAAATGAAACAAGGGGCCAAGTTACAGATTTTGAACAGCAATACATGGATGGTTTGATCACTCAAGGTGAAAAATATAATAAAGTCGTAGACGCTTGGTCTAAATGTAATGATAAAGTTACTGATGCAATGATGGACACAATCTCGGCATCCCAAAAGGACGATGTGGGCGCTGAAGCAGAACCAAACTCGGTTTACATGATGGCACACTCGGGTGCTCGAGGTTCAGTCACACAGATGAAGCAGCTCGGCGGTATGCGTGGTCTGATGGCAAAACCAAATGGTGATATTATTGAAACTCCAATTATTTCTAATTTTAAAGAAGGTTTGAGTGTTCTAGAATATTTTAACTCTACGCACGGTGCAAGAAAGGGTCTTTCTGATACGGCTCTTAAAACTGCTAATTCCGGTTATCTAACCCGCCGTTTGGTAGATGTAGCTCAAGATTGTATCGTCCGTATGCACGATTGTGGAACCGATAATTCAATTACTGCCGAACCAGCGGTCAATGATGGTGAGGTTATTACTTCGCTTGCAGAACGAGTTTTAGGGCGAGTAGCTGCTGAAGACATAAAAGTACCAGGTTCGGAAGAAATAATTGTTAGAGAGGGTCAGCTAATTGATGAGTTACTTGCCGATTCAATAGATGAAGCCGGGTTGGTTTCTGCTAGAATTAGAAGCCCACTAACATGTGATGCCGAAGAAGGCGTTTGTGCGATGTGCTATGGACGAGATTTGGCCAGGGGCACAATGGTTAATACGGGCGAAGCGGTCGGTATTATTGCGGCACAATCTATCGGTGAACCAGGAACTCAGCTTACTATGCGTACTTTTCATATTGGTGGTGTTGCCCAAGGTGGACAGCAGTCCTTTTTGGAATCCAGTCAAGACGGTAAGATAGAGTTTGAAAATGCAACAACGCTTAAAAATGCATCTGGCGAGACTCTTGTGATGGGCCGTAACATGAAACTCCGTATCATGGATGACCATGGAGTTGAGAGGGCTAATCACAAACTAGATTACGGAACCAAGCTATTTGTCAAAAAAGGGTCGAAAGTAAGCCGCGGAGATAAATTGTTTGAATGGGATCCATACACACTGCCAATTATTGCCGAAAAAGGAGGCACTGCAAAATATGTTGACCTTGTAAATGGTGTGGCTGTTCGAGAGGATACTGATGACGCAACAGGAATGACGCAAAAGATAGTTGTTGACTGGCGCACAGCACCAAAAGGTAACGACCTTAAGCCTGAGATTATTTTAGTGGACAAAAATGGAGAGCCAGTCAGAAATGATGCTGGAAATCCAATAACATACCCTATGTCTGTGGATGCCATTTTGTCTATTGAAGACGGGTCAGAAGTTAAGGCTGGTGATGTAGTGGCAAGAATACCGCGAGAGGGTGCTAAGACAAAGGATATTACTGGTGGTCTTCCCCGAGTTGCAGAGCTTTTTGAGGCTAGACGCCCTAAGGACCATGCTATTATTGCCGAGATTGATGGATATGTTCGTTTTGGACGCGATTATAAAAACAAACGTCGAATTTCTATTGAGCCTGCTGATGAAAGTTTGGAAACTGTTGAATATATGGTCCCTAAAGGTAAGCATATCCCAGTAGTTGAGGGTGATTTTGTTCAAAAGGGCGATTACATCATGGATGGCAATCCGGCGCCACATGATATTTTATCCATCATGGGGGTTGAGGCATTAGCCAACTACATGATTGATGAAGTCCAAGATGTCTACCGACTTCAGGGTGTTAAAATTAACGACAAGCACGTTGAAGTGATAGTGAGACAGATGCTCCAAAAATGGGAGATAAGCGACAGTGGGGATACTACTCTACTCAAGGGTGAGCATGTTGATAAGCTTGAATTTGATACAGCAAATGAAAAGGCCGTTTCAAAAGGAGATAGACCTGCTCAAGGTGAGCCGATTTTGCTGGGCATAACAAAAGCATCCTTGCAAACCCGATCCTTTATATCGGCTGCTTCGTTCCAAGAAACAACCAGAGTACTTACAGAGGCCTCCGTTCAAGGAAAGAGAGATAAGCTAGTTGGTCTTAAAGAGAATGTAATAGTAGGTCGTTTGATACCAGCTGGCACTGGTGGTGCTACCCAAAAAATTCGTCGAATTGCATCGGAGCGAGATAACGTTGTTATAGAAGCTCGTGAAGAAGAGGAACGGCAAGCCGTTGCTCTAGCTGCTCCAACAGAAGACGTTGCTGAGGAATAATAAATTACGGTGTAAACGCCTCAAAATTTTTAAAGGTGTTTACGCTACTTAACTTTCATACCTAATTGAAATATTTAATTATGGGTTGTCTTTATCTACTGAGTGCAGGCTTTAATGTCAGAGAACTTTCGTGGCGCACTACTAATGATGGTATGTATGAGTGCCTTCGTTCTAAACGATGCTTTCGTTCGCCTTGCAGGTAATTCACTGCCGTTAGCTCAGATATTGTTCCTTAGAGGTGTGTTGACAACATTAGTATTACTAACATTCGCAATTCATTTAGGTACTTTTAAAGTAAGAGTGATTAAAAAGGACAAGTGGAAGATTTTTTTCCGTTCTGTTGCTGAGGCGCTTACGGCTTATTTTTTTCTAACTGCTGTTCTAAATATGCCATTTGCTAATGTAACAGCCCTCTTACAGATTTTGCCTATGACAGTTACTTTGGCTGCGGCTTTAGTATTCAAAGAAAAAGTTGGTATGATCCGTATCCTATTGATTATAATAGGATTTTTAGGTGTAGTACTGATTATTAATCCCTCGTCTGATGGTTTTAACGTGTATTCGGGCTACGCATTATTAGCTGTTATATTGATAACGACACGGGATTTAATAACCAGAAAATTATCTGCTGAGGTGCCTACACTGTTACCAACGGTATCTGCATCTTTTGGTGTGTTGTTATTCTCAATAATTTTAATGGCTAAAACACCTATCCAACCGCTGAACATTCAAAATAGTTTTTTTATTATATTAGCTGCTTTTTTTATTATATTTGGATATTATACTGCCGTTCTAGTTATGCGTGTTGGGGATATTTCTTTTATATCTCCATTCAGATACAGCGCAATAATTTTTGCACTTATACTGGGGTTAATCTTCTTTAATGAGTGGCCTGATTTAACTGCTTTAATTGGAATATGTATCGTTACTGCAGCAGGCGGATTTTTATTATACAAAAACCAAGCAATTTAAACACAGCGCATTAATTTGAGTTTATTTTGGGATAGAATTTTAGCTGATACTGCGCAAACTCTAATTATCTAGAAAGATAAATAAAGAAAATTTATGTCTTAGAGCAGCAATCAGCTGTAGTTTTTTATTCGATTTTGTCATCGTTTAAATTTTTTTTAACAAAAGCGGTAAACATGCCTGTTCTAATTAGGCTATTAGCTGAAGGTGATGAGACAGTTTTTCCCAAGTAACCAGGGTTGTGTGAAAACCATTTAAGCATTTGTAGCTCGCTGGGAGATAAGCTGTAAGGATTACTTTCAAACCTTTTCACCAGCTTTTCCAGAATGTTGTCAAAATTAGTTTCAATACCTATTTCCATA
>CAYMIR010000044.1:0-9709 GCA_964390655.1 uncultured Marinovum sp. | reverse complement strand
GCCTTAGTTACAGCAGCTGGACAGGGAATTGGCAAAGCAACTGCTTTAGCAATGGCAGCCGAAGGGGCTCATGTTTTTGCAACCGATGTGAATACTAAAACTTTGAACGAACTATCAAATGAAGCAAAAGATTTAGGAACTTTAGAGATATTTGAATTAGACGTTTTGAGTAAAGGCTCAATCGACAAGGGTATTGCTAAATCAAATCCTGACATCTTATTCAACTGCGCTGGCTTCGTTCATAATGGGACAATCCTAGAGGCCACGTCAAAAGAATGGGATAACGCTTGGGACCTAAATGTTTCTTCGATGTTTAAAACAATTCGAGCAGCCCTACCCGGTATGATAAAGCGTGGCTCTGGTTCGATTATTAATATGTCATCAGTGGCATCTTCCATAAAAGGTGCACCAAATCGTTTAATTTATGGTACGACTAAGGCTGCAGTGATAGGCCTGACCAAAGCAGTAGCTACTGACTACATAACTCAAGGCATTAGATGTAATTGCATTTGTCCAGGGACTGTGGACAGTCCCTCGTTACATCAGCGCCTCGAGGCAACTGGTAATTATAAAAAAGCAATGAAAGATTTTATTGCTCGACAACCGATGGGCCGTATTGGATATGCAGAAGAAATAGCAGCATTGGCTGTTTACTTAGGTTCAGATGAGAGTAACTTTACGACCGGCCACGCTCATGTAATAGATGGCGGCTGGTCTAATTAATCGGGAATAAAAAATGAAAAATAAAATGCTCCGATCGCGTAAATGGTTCGACAACCCAGAAGATAGAGAAATGACGGCGTTATATTTGGAACGCTATCTTAATTACGGACTTACGAGAGAAGAACTACAGTCCGATCGGCCGATAATTGGCATTGCACAAACGGGCAGTGACCTCAGCCCGTGCAATAGGCACCACATAGAATTATCAAAAAGAGTGCGAGATGGTATTAATGCTGCCGGCGGGACAGTAATCGAAATACCCGTTCACCCAATACAGGAGACAGGTAAAAGGCCAACGGCGATGTTGGATAGAAACCTTGCATACCTTTCACTAGTTGAAACTCTTTTTGGATATCCAATAGATGGGGTTGTTCTGAATATCGGCTGCGATAAAACGACACCTGCTCTTCTTATGGCAGCAGCAACGGTTAATATCCCAGCAATAGCATTGTCAGTTGGACCAATGCTTAATGGATATTACAGGGGTGAAAGAACTGGGTCTGGAACTATCGTTTGGAAAGCGCGTGAACTACTGGCGACTGGTGAGATTGATGATGACGGATTTATGGAGCTAGTCGCATCTTCTGCACCGTCGACTGGATATTGCAACACCATGGGTACGGCCACTACCATGAATTCACTTGCTGAGGCATTGGGCATGCAATTACCTGGGTCAGCGGCTATACCTGCCCCTTATCGCGAGCGGGGTCAAATTTCATATGCAACAGGCAAAAGAATCGTAGAAATGGTTTCCGAGGATTTGAAACCGGCGGACATCATGACTCGGGAGGCTTTTGAAAATGCTATTGTGGTCAACTCAGCCATTGGCGGTTCAACTAACGCTCCAATTCACTTGAATGGTATTGCAAAACATTTAGGCATAGCGCTGGATAATGATGACTGGCAAAAAATTGGGCTCGATATACCCCTATTAGTTAATTTGCAACCAGCCGGAGATTATTTGGGGGAAGACTATCACCGAGCTGGTGGTGTGCCAGCAGTTGTGAACCAACTTTTGTCTAAGAATTTGTTACCTCACCCTAATGCCATAACAGTAAATGGAAAATCTATGGGCGAGAATTGTAAAAATAGAGAGACTATAAATAAAGATGTTATCAAACCAATCGAAGCACCAATGCTAGCAAACGCAGGCTTTATAAATATGAAAGGTAACTTATTCGACAGCGCTATAATGAAAACAAGTGTTATTAGTGAAGAATTCAGGCAAAGGTATCTCTCAAACCCTCAGGATCCCAATGCTTTTGAGGGGCGCGTGATTGTTTTTACCGGTCCAGAGGAATTCCATAAAACCATTGATGATCCTTCTCTGAACATTGATGAAAATTGTGTTTTAATAATGCGGGGAGCTGGACCAATAGGATATCCCGGTGGGGCTGAGGTAGTAAATATGCGGCCACCCTCTTATTTATTGGAAAAAGGTATTCATTCATTGCCTTGCATAGGCGACGGACGCCAGTCGGGTACTTCTGGCTCGCCATCAATTCTCAATGCATCTCCAGAGGCTGCCGACGGTGGAGGTTTAGCATTGCTGGAAAATAATGATATGGTCCGGGTTGATTTGAATAAGTGTACGGTAGACGTTTTAATTGATGATGCAGAATTAAAAATCAGAAAAGAGAAACTAGATGACTCCTTCCTGAGACCCGAAAGCCAAACTCCATGGCAGGATATATTCAGAGAAAAGGTTAATCCTTTCAGTCAAGGAATGACATTGAAAGGCGCCGATAAACACAGAGACATAGCAGAGCGCCATTTGCCGCGCGACAACCATTAAAAGGAATAGGAAATGAAACTCGTACGTTACGGAGAATTAGGTAAAGAACGACCAGGTGTTTTAGATAAAGATGGTCAGATTAGAGATCTATCTAGCTATATAGAGGATATATCGGGCTCTGTTTTAAGTACAAATTCGATTAATAAACTCAAAGATATTAATGTTGAAAATCTTCCAACTGTTGGTGGAACACCAAGACTAGGAACTTGTGTATCTGGAATAGGCAAGTTTATGTGTATCGGCTTGAATTATGCCGACCATGCTGCTGAAACAGGCGCAGATATTCCAGAGCACCCTATTTTATTCATGAAAGCAAATTCAGCAATCGTCGGGCCAAATGATGATGTTGTTATGCCTAGGGGATCTACTAATACGGATTGGGAAGTTGAACTGGGTGTCATCATAGGCGATACCGCCAAATACGTAACCGAAGAAGATGCCTTAGATTATGTGGCAGGATATTGTGTGTGTAATGACGTTAGCGAAAGACATTTTCAAGCTAAATTAACTGGACAATGGACCAAAGGAAAATCTTGTGACACTTTTGGGCCAACAGGGCCCTACTTAGTGACAAAAGATGAGATTCCTGATCCTCAAAATCTAGACATGTGGCTGGACGTTAATGGAAAGCGAATGCAAACGGGTAATACAAAAACGATGATTTTTACAGTTTCGCAGGTTATTTCTCACCTATCCTCGCTTTTTACTTTACACCCAGGCGATGTCATTTCCACCGGCACACCGCCAGGAGTTGGAATGGGAATGAAACCTGAGCCTGTATACTTAAAAGAAGGTGATGTAATGGAAGTTTGGATTGAGGGATTAGGAAAACAAAGGCAAGTAGTTCTTCAGGATGCCTAAACGTAAACTTTTGCAGATAGGCAACATAACTTCCAGAATGGCTGATAGGCTTGAAGCTGACTTTCATATTATCGAATACTTCAAATTTCAAAACAAAGAAAAATTAATTTCTGACCACGCAAAAGAGATCGTTTGTGTGCTTACCGATGGACACTGGGGTGTCCCTGATAACCTGATGGAGCGACTTACAAACTTAGAAATAGTGTCGAGCTATGGGGTCGGATATGACGCAATTGATGCTGATTTTGCAGCGTCTAAAAACATAGTAGTAACTCACACCCCAGAAGTTTTGAATGATGAAGTTGCAGATACTGCAGTTATGCTGTGGCTGGCTATTTATAGAAAACTTATTCTAGCCGATAGATGGGTAAGGCAAGGAAATTGGGAAAAAGAAGGATCTTTTCCACTGACAAGGAGCGTACAAAATCAAAAAGTTGGTATTTTAGGCCTAGGCCGAATAGGTGAAACTATCGCAAAGCGTGTTAAAGCTTTCGAGGCAGAAATTCATTACCACTCACGATCAAAAAAAAATAATGACTACCACTTTCATGTTTCGCCAAAAGCACTGGCCGAAAATGTCGATGTATTATTCGTTATAACTCCCGGTGGAAGTGACACAAAGCATTTAGTAGATGAAAGCGTTTTGAAAGCACTCGGAAAATCAGGAACTTTAATAAATGTATCTAGAGGAAGTGTTGTTGACGAAAAGGCTTTAATCAAAGCTCTTAAAACGGGCATCCTAGGATCTGCTGGATTAGATGTTTTTGAGGCAGAGCCTAGTGTACCTAATGAATTAAAAAACATGGAAAATGTAGTCCTTACTCCACACATAGGAAGTGCAACTACGCAAACACGTCAGTCTATGGGTGATTTGACCTGCGATAACTTATTATCCTATTTCAAGTCAGGCAAAGTTTTTACCCCTGTACCTGAGTGTTCAAAGTTGAATCTTTTGTAATGGCAAAAATACAAACGCTAAAAACTCATTATTATAAATTACCCCTAGATGAAGTGCTCGTTGATGCAAAACACGGAAATCACTCCCACTTTGAACTGATTATTGTCCAAGTTTTTGATGAAGGTGGCGAATTTGGTACTGGCTACACTTACACCGGCGGCCGAGGAGGGAAAGCCATATTATCGATGCTTCAGGAAGATTTAGTACCATTGGTTCAAGGGATGCAGTCAGAAAAAGTGGAAGAAATTTATGACGAAATGCAGTGGCACCTGCACTACGTGGGTAGAGGAGGAATATCCAGCTTTGCTATATCAGCTGTTGATATTGCACTTTGGGACTTACGGGGCAAAAATAATAAGCAATCGTTAGTACAGATGGCAGGAGCAAAGGGTTTCTCCTGCAAGGCCTATCGGGGTGGGATAGATTTAGGTTATAGTGAAAGCAAATTGGTAGAGAGTGTGGTATCCTATATCGAAGAAGGCTTTAACGCTGTAAAAATAAAGGTCGGGCATCCTGAACTTTCAACAGATCTGGCACGAATAAAAGCCGTTCGCAAAGCAATTGGTCCAAAACTAACGTTTATGGTCGATGCAAATTATTCCTACACCGTAAAACAGGCGATAAGTGCAGGGAAAAGTTTTGAAGAGCACGATATTTACTGGTTTGAGGAGCCAATTATACCAGATGATTTTCAAGGTTATGCTGACGTTTCAAAATCTATTAATATACCTATAGCCATGGGCGAAAACTTGCATACGGAGCAAGAATTTTCGCATGCATTTGAAATGTCAGATCTGAAGTTTATTCAACCTGATGCTTCAAATTGTGGTGGAATTACTGCGTGGTTGCGAGTCGCAGAAATGTCGAGAAAATATGGCGTTTCAATATGTAGCCACGGCATGCAGGAGCTTCATGTAAGTTTAGTATCTGCTCAGTCAAATGCAGGTTGGCTAGAAGTGCACTCTTTTCCAATAGACAAATATACCTTTCGTCCTCTAAGGCTCGAAAGCAAGTTAGCTGTAGCCCCTAACAATCCAGGAATAGGTGTTGATTTTGATTATGAGAAACTAAATTTCTTTAATGAAAATTAATTTATTTAATTACTAGGTATCAAAATAGTTTTGAATTTAATTTTACAGCTTAAGCACTGATTTTTTTTCTATCATGGGTCTTCAATTGCTCTAACACTGATAAAAATCGACTGCTCCAGTTGACCTCATGAGCTGTCTGAAGTTTAGCAGCTTCAACTAAAAATTTTGTTTGCTGTAATGGCTCCGCGAATACCGTTGCAGGAGCTGGTAGCATCATACTAGCTAGCGATTGCACAGCCGAAAATGTCAAAAGCTTTGTTTTGGTAAATTTATTAGTTCTGGCTCGATAGTTGATATTGTCATAATTATTGTTTTTGATTTCAGCCCCAATAGCAGAATAAATATGTCTTGCGGCAAACATAGCAGGCCTTACTTTTGGAGGCAGATAGGCTATTCCCGCCTCTGAACGATGGTAGAGAGTTGCAGCTTTTCCCAACAATTTCTTTGTAAATAGGACTGTACTTTCAGACTTATCTGGTTTGCGTAAAAACTCTATTGGGTCTAAACCTTCTTGATGAAACCAATCATGGGGAATATATAAACGCCCCTCTTTTGCATCCTCTCCGATATCACGTGCTATATTTGTAAGTTGCATAGCTACACCAAGATCGCATGCGCGTGAGAGAACTTCGGCCCTTCGTTCTCCCATAATCACGCAAAGCATTACACCAACGGATGATGCAACTCTTGCAGAGTAAGATATTAATTCATCAAAAGTTTTGTATTGTTTCGACATGGCATCCCAAACAAATCCTTCAAATAAAGCTTCAGGAAGTGCTCTAGGCATATCAAACTTCTCGACCATATTTGCAAAAGCACGATCCATAGGATGGTTTCTTGGTGTACCCGCATAAACTAGATCCAATCTTTTAACTAAATCATAAATCGACGCCGACTTATCTTGTTTTAGATCCACTTCATCATCGGCTAGACGACAAAATGCATAAAGAGCTAGACACGGTGTTCTAACGGTCGCGGGCAGGGCCAATGACGCAGCATGAAAAGATAAAGATCCATGAAGTATTGCCTTTTTACAGTATTCAATATCACTTTCTATGGTCTTCATAATTTCGTCCTTATACTCGATGCATCAGGTATTAATTTGGCCATAACTTCAGCAGACGTCACAACACTCGGAATTCCTGCTCCTGGATGAGTTCCAGCACCTACTAGAAATAAATTCTCAACCTCTTCACTGACATTATGTGGCCGAAACCAAGCTGACTGAAAAATTCTTGGCTCAAGCGAAAAGCCCGCACCATAAGGACTAAGATATCTCGAGAGGAAATCTTCCGGGTTTAAAACAAACTCAGTTTCTATAGTTTCCGAAAAACCTGGGATGATATCATTCAGTACTTTTCGAAGTTTTTCCTTATATATTTTTCCCATTTCATCCCAGTTCACCGGATTACTAGTCTTAAGATTAGGTACTGGAGAAAGAGCATAGAAGGTATCAGAACCATCAGGCGCAACTGTTTTATCGGTACAGGATGGGCGATGTAGATAAATAGACATATCTTCAGCCAGAAATTTTTTATCAAAAATATCTTTTAGCAAACCCCTATAACGAGGACCATTTATGATGGTGTGATGGCCTACATCCCTCCAAGAATTTTTTGTGCCTTTAGTACCGAAATACCAAACGAATAGACCCATTGACCATTTTGATTGAGATAATCTTTTATCTGTCCAACGAGATTTGGACGATTTTTTTATCAGGTTTTTGTAAGTCCAACCTGGATCTGCATTTGATACAACGATATCGGACTTTATAGTTCGACCGTCGGATAATTTCACTCCAGACGCCTTACCCTCATCGACTAATATTTCCTCTACATTCTGATTAAGAAAAATGCTTCCGCCCAACCGCTTTACAACAGTTCCCATGGCGTCGGCTAATGCTTGAACACCTCCCTGGACGTAATGGACACCGAAGGCCTTTTCGAGATGACTGACCAGAATATACATAGAGGTAACACGGCGGGGGTCCCCACCGATAAATAGAGGATGAAACGATAACGCCATCCTAAATTTTGGATCTTTCACCCGGGATGCCGCATGACCGTAGACGGACTTATCAGCTCGAAGCCGAACAAATCCTGGAATTTCTTTTAGCAAATCCCAAAGTTTATTCATTGGCTTTCTACCCAATCCTTCAAACCCAAAAAGATAGCGCTTTTCGCAGTCTTTTAGAAATTTAATGTAACCCTCATAATCTTGAGGGAATTTACTTTTTACTTCAGCAAACATATCTTTTTCGTCTTTAAAAACACGAAAATTTGTCCCATCCTGCCACCTAATTTCATAAAATGGGTCCAAAGCTTGGAGGCGTACATCGTTTTCAAAAGTATAACCACAATCTTTCCATAGCTTTTCAAAAACTTCTGGAACAGTAAGAATTGTAGGCCCAAGATCAAACCTGTAACCATCTTTTGAAATAGATGAACCTCGGCCTCCAAGTCTCTCTAATTTATCGATTATTTGTACCTGATATCCTTTAGAGCCCAATCTCATAGCCGCTGATAAACCACCCAATCCAGCACCTATAACTACGGCTTTCGGTCTGGGCTTACCGGGGTCAGTCAATCCTGGATCTGGCACAATTGGTTTATAAGAATATGTCATATTATTCATACATTATAGGTGTCTATTTTATTTTACAATAAAAGTATTTTATGCTTGAATGTAGCCATGCCCAATAGTAACAGCCCGAGCGGAGGCACAAAATTCAAATTGTGACTTTAAATTTATTTCGCTTTGAGAAAGCAACCGACAAAATCTGGGCTTTTTTAATGATGGGCCTTGCACGTTTCGGTTTAAAGAAAATGGAAAAACTTGAATTCTGGAAACTTTTTGGATCGGGTACTGGGGAGGGTTTTACTCCTATTCCAAATTTCAGTGTTTATGGCCTGCTTTGCGTTTGGGAAAGTGAAACAGCTGCTCGCAAAGCTCTACTAAATGAAGAACTATTCAAAAAGTACATGTCACGAGCTTCACATACATCTACAATATTTATGAGCCCAGTCTCTTCTCGAGGTTACTGGTCAGGTGCTCAACCATTTGTTGTAAAAAAGGATACTCCAAAAGATTTTGTTGCTGTTTTAACTCGGGCAACTGTCCGATGGAGTAAATTGAAAAGTTTTTGGAAAGAAGCACCCGGTATAAGCAATAGGATAGGAACAGATAAAAACGTTATGTTTAAGATCGGCTTGGGAGAGGTCCCCATTCGGCAGCAACTCACATTCTCAATTTGGGAAAATTTATCACACATGAAAAAATTCGCGCACCAAACAGGTTCACATAAAGATGCAATTCTTAAAGTTAGAGAGGGTGATTGGTTTTCAGAAGAACTCTACGCACGTTTCAATGTGATAGAGGTCAAGGGAAATTTTAGTGAATTTAATCAAAAGAAACAGGAACTAATTAATGAATAATGCTTTCCCATTCGCAGCAATAGTAGGCCAAGAAGATATGAAGCTTGCGATGATTATGACTGCAATAGACCCAAAGATTAGTGGTGTGCTGGTCTTTGGAGATCGGGGGACTGGAAAATCTACCGCTGTCAGGGGTTTGGCCAATTTATTACCACCAATAAAATCAGTTGAAGGATGCCCAGTAAACTCAAGATCATCAGATGAAGTACCCTATTGGTCAGAAAACACTTCAAATAAAATTGTAGAAATACCAATGCCCGTTGTAGATTTACCTTTAGGCATAGGTTCAGATCGCGTTACTGGAGCATTAGATATAGAAAAGGCACTCGTTGATGGAGTTAAATCGTTCCAACCCGGTCTTTTGGCAAAAGCAAATCGAGGGTATTTATATATTGATGAAGTTAATCTTCTAGAAGATCATATAGTTGACTTACTACTTGACGTCTCACAATCGGGAGAAAATGTTATTGAAAGAGAAGGTTTATCAATTCGTCATGCCTCAGATTTTATTTTGATAGGGTCGGGAAATCCGGAAGAAGGTGAACTCCGCCCTCAATTGTTAGACCGATTTGGTTTATCAGTTGAAGTCCTAACTCCTCAAACCATTAAGGAACGAATTGAGGTAATAAAGCGGCGCGATCTCTTTGATCAGGATCCTGAAAATTTCCAGAAAAATTGGGAAAAAGAGGATAAAAAAATTTGCAAAAAAATTATAACTGCAAGAAAAAGTATCAATAAAATACAAACTCCAGAGAGCATTCTGGAATTATGTGCCGAAATTTGTATTGAATTGGGGAGCGATGGACTCCGCGGCGAATTAACACTTCTGCGAGCCGCAAGAGCTTTG
>CAYMIR010000043.1:0-9736 GCA_964390655.1 uncultured Marinovum sp. | reverse complement strand
TTTTTACCTCAAAACACGTCTTTTGATCAAATAAAAACTAGTAGAATGTTTGTGTAGATGAAGCATGTACCTTAAATACTGTGTACCAAATATATGCTATTTTGTGTACCATATTAGTATGTTTGAGGGAGAGGGTGCTTACTAAGTACTTGATAATAAACGATTATATGGTGCTGCTGGGCAGGATTGAACTGCCGACCTCTCCCTTACCAAGGGAGTGCTCTACCACTGAGCTACAGCAGCACAATTTACGCAGTTGCTCTAAACCTAAAAGTAATGTGAGGCAAGTGTATTTTGGTACTGCATAGGTCGTACAGACGAAGTCTAGACGCAATTTACAGTATCAAGTATAGAAACTGTATGCAAAGTTCAAAATCAAACAAAGTTGAGAAAAATAATCGAGAAAATCGCTTAAAGGCTGCCTTGAAAGCGAACATGGCGAAGAGAAAAGCCCAAGTTAAGGCGCGAGCCTCCGCATCTTCAGACAAGTTAACTCGAAAGGATTAAACTTGGACTCTATATTAGTGAAAGGCAACGGCCCTTTAAATGGGAAAATTCCAATTGCTGGGGCAAAAAATGCCTGTCTAGCTTTAATGCCTGTAACACTTTTAACTGATCAACCTGTTACACTAACAAATGCTCCAATATTGAGTGATATCAAAACAGCCAAGGCTTTACTAAGTTCATTGGGTACTGAAGTTTCCTTTTTAAATGGTGGAAAAGTTTTGGTTATGTCGTCCCATAATTTAAAGTCAAGCCACGCTGATTATGACATCGTAAGAAAAATGAGAGCTTCTAACTTGGTTTTAGGACCACTATTAGCTCGCACTGGCGAAGCTGTCGTATCGTTACCTGGCGGATGTGCAATAGGGGCTCGTCCTATGGATCTTCATATTGGTGCTTTAGAGGCCCTAGGCGCTACCATTGAGTTAAAAGAAGGTTATTTGCACGCTAAATCAAATGGTAGATTGAAAGCAGGAACTTTCGAAATGCGTATGGCATCTGTCGGGGCTACAGAAAATTTCATTATGGCAGCCACTTTAGCTAACGGCACATCAGTTTTGAAAAATGCAGCAAAGGAACCTGAGATAGTTGACCTTGTAAAATGTTTGCGGTCGATGGGCGCACAAATAAAAGGAGAGGGTTCAAGCACTGTGGAGATCCAAGGTGTGGACACTTTAGGTGGTGCAACTCATCCTATAGTTGTTGATCGAATTGAACTTGGCACCTACATGATTGCTCCAGCAATTGCTGGCGGCCAGGTTGATTTGATTGGTGGGAAAAAGAAATTGTTAGGCGAATTTTGGAATAGTCTAGAACGCGTTGGTTTAGAGATTTCAGAAACATCGGATGGTATAAGAGCCAAAAGAGTAAATGAAGTAATTAAAGCTGTTGATGTCAAGACTGAAGTGTATCCTGGTTTCGCAACTGACTTACAAGCTCAGTTTATGGCTCTGATGTGCTTAGCTGATGGAACTAGTTTCTTGGAAGAAACCTTATTTGAAAATCGATTTATGCATGCTCCAGAATTGATAAGAATGGGAGCAAAAATTGATGTGCAAGGTGGCATAGCGAAAGTGCAAGGTGTGTCAAAACTAAAAGGCGCTCCTGTAATGGCAACTGATTTGCGTGCATCTGTGTCTTTGATTTTAGCGGGCTTGGCGGCAGAGGGTGAAACAAAAGTTGCCAGGGTTTATCATCTCGATAGAGGGTATGAAAATTTGGTCAGTAAATTATCTAATGTGGGCGCAAAAATAGAAAGGATCTCAGATTAATGTCTGAAGACGCTCGCTTTGAAGATGGTGAAGATAAAGCCTTAAACCTTGGCGTATTTGATAAAAATGATTTGGAAATTGTATCATCTCTTATACAAGACTCAATTCTACCGGCTAGTGAAATAAAGTGGCTTTCTTATTCGAATAAATTAGCTTTATTAATAAATAGATTTAGGTGGGAAGACAAAGATTTAGCATTAGCACAGGGTAGAAAATTAGAGCGCGTCCAGTCGCTGTTAATGATCAGTCATGTTAAAAATATCTCTTCGAGCGGTTTTTCTCCTAAACAAAAGGACAAAGTTTTGTCTATTTTATCCATTTCTTTTGATGGTGATGAAGGAGGCTCGGGTAGTATTTTGATTTTATTATCTGGAGATGGGGCCGTCCGAGTTGACGTGGATGCATTAGAGATAGATTTGCGCGACGTTTCCATGCCCTACATTGCACCTTCTGGACTTTTACCAGAGCATAAAACTGATATATGAGAAGTTAGGTTTTTGGGAAGACTTGAGAAAATGAAAAACAGGCGCTATTTCGAGCGTTGTAGTCAAAGGAAAAATTAATGCCTGTTTTTTTGAATTCATTGGATTCCAATTTTGAAAACGACTTTCATACCCTTTTGTCAGCAAAAAGAGAAGACAGCGTCGATGTTGATTTTTCTGTTAGAGAAATAATAGGCGCCGTTAAAGAAAGAGGTGATCAAGCACTTATTGATTATACCCAAAAGTTTGATCGGATTACTTTGACTTCAGATCAATTAAGGTTCACTAAGGCGGAACTTAAGGAACAATCGGTTAAAGTAACTGACAAAGACCGCAATGCATTAGAGTTGGCGGCAGCCAGAATAGAAGCTTATCACAAAAAGCAAGTACCAGATGATGCTTTTTGGACTGATGAGTGTGGAGTTGAATTAGGTTGGCGGTGGTCTCCAGTAGCTACTGCAGGATTATATGTTCCTGGAGGTTTGGCTAGTTATCCTTCTTCTGTGCTTATGAATGCTATTCCAGCTAAGGTTGCCGGCGTTAAAAGGCTAGCAATAACTGTTCCGACACCAGACAATAAAATAAACCCATTGGTTTTACTCGCAGCGCAACTATCAGGGGTAGACGAGATTTATCGGGTGGGCGGAGCTCAGGCTATCGCAGCTTTGGCCTATGGGACAAAAACAATAAAACCTGTTGATAAAATAACTGGACCAGGAAATGCCTTTGTAGCAGCGGCCAAGCGCCAGGTTTTTGGCAAAGTGGGCATTGATATGATCGCCGGACCTTCAGAAATTTTAGTTGTTGCTGATAAGACGAGTAGGCCGGATTGGATTGCTTTAGATTTATTGAGCCAGGCTGAACATGATGAAAACGCCCAATCTATTCTGATTACCGATAGTGATATTATTGCAAAAGCTGTTAAGGAGTGCATAGAAAAAAACCTTAATAACCTTTCTCGAAATGAGATAGCTGGACAAAGTTGGAGCGATAATGGTGCGATTATTAAAGTACCAGATCTTAATACAGCGGCTGAACTTTCAAATAGAATAGCTCCAGAGCATTTGGAACTTTGTGTCGCTGACCCAGAAAATTTAGCAAAAAAAATATCAAATGCCGGCGCTATTTTTCTTGGTCACTGGACCCCCGAAGCCGTTAGCGATTATGTGACCGGTCCCAACCATGTTTTGCCAACTGCAAGATCAGCAAGATTTAGTAGTGGTTTATCAGTAATGGATTTTCTGAAAAGGACGACGCTGGCAAAAGTATCTAGAGAGGCCCTGTTAAAAATTGGACCTTCGGCGGTAACTCTTGCTGAATCCGAAGGTCTAGAATGTCATGGTCTTTCGGTAAGTGAAAGAATGAAGTCAAATTTTGAGTGATTTTGAACTGAATCCGTTTGATTAAAAACCCAAAATTACTGTTGATCGGCTTCGAACCCTAAACTAAATTTATTTTCTATAGGAGTAGAAATGAGTTATCTTTCGAATATAGAATTGCATGATAGAAATTCGCCCCCGCCCACAGCTGAAATTGAGCAGGAACGAAAAGTAGCTATATTTGATTTGTTAGAAAAAAATACATTTAAACTTCCGGGAAAGATTAGTAGAGAAGCTATAAATGGACCATATAACCTCAATTTAGCAATCAAAGATAAAAGGCTTGTTTTTGGTTTATCTGCGGAAAAAGGAGAAAAGGTTGCGGAATTTCATCTTTCTCTTTCACCATTTAAACAGGTAGTCAAAGATTACTGGTCTATCTGCGAAAGTTATTACGATGCAGTAAAAAACCTGCCACCTGGACAGATTGAAACAATTGATATGGCAAGACGAGGTATCCATAATGAAGGTGCACGCATATTACTTGAGAGATTAGAAGATAAAGCTGAAATTGATTATGATACCTCCAGAAGATTATTTACATTAATTTGTGTACTACATTTTGGTAGGTGATGGATGAGTAAATCACTCCCACAATCAATATTATTTTGCTGCGATCATAATGCTGTCCGATCCCCAATGGCTGAAGGTATTATGAAAAAACTTTTTGGAACTGGTACCTATGTTCAGTCAGTTGGAGTGATTAATGATCTTGAAATAGATGGTTTTTCGATAGCTGTATGTGAGGAAATTGATGTTGAACTTTCAAGGCATAGATCGAGAAGTTTTGATGAGATGGAGCAATGGGGAGATAACTTGTCTTCTTTTGATCTAATTGTAGCACTTTCGCCAGCGTCACAAAGAAGAGCTTTGGAGCTAACGCGATTATTTCATTTAACAGTTGAGTACTGGCAAATTCTTGATCCAACAGGTATAGGTGAGACCCGAGAAACGAAGTTAGTTTCTTACAGGCAAACCCGCGATCAAATCGTAAATAAACTTAAGGAAAAATGGGGTCAATTCGAGTTGACTTGACCAACAGATGCATCAACTTGAAATTCATTTAGTGCCAATAAAAGAGACTTTATTTCCTCGGAACTGTTATAATGGCATACAGAAACCCTAACGCAATCTTCCCATCCCAGAGGGTCCAAGATATTCCCCGAGTAGTGATCAGCTTTTCGTACATGGGTTCTAATGCCTTTTTCATTGAGAAAATCTACTAGTAAATGGGAGGAAGTTCCATTGATCCTAAAGCTGACCAACCCTTTGCGGTTTGGATTTTTTTGACCTCCGATAATTTCAATACCTTTAAGATCTTTGAGACCTTTTATATTATCCTCTCCGTGTATCATTAATTCAGTTAATGCTATTTCCTGGGCTGAAATAGCTTTTGCCGCATTGGATAATTTAACTGAACGGCTCTCTGAATTTTCGATTTTTCCGCCAAGCCATTCTAAATATTTTACAACGTCAGATATTGTAGCATAGGAACCAGTATCTCTGGTTCCTAATTCCCAACTTTCAATTGGTCCATCTAGAAGCTGTTCATGGCTCATTTGAGTCAAACGATCAGAAACCCATGCAAAACCATATCCGTGACGAGAATACATTTTGTAAGGTGAGATAGCATATCCGTCAATTTTATAATGATCTATCTTTATCCCGCCATGGGCTGCATATTGTACTCCATCTACAATTAAAAGAGCTTCGGGAGCTATTGAATGAACGGCCTTGCTTATCGCTTCTAAATCAACGCTGATACCAGTAACAGGAGAAGCATGTAAAATGGTCACTAAGCGAGTATCTCGGTTCACTATTTCTGAATAAAGCTGTGCTGTTACATTTCCATTATTATTGTCATGTTGGACGTTTATATACTGGCGTCCTGTTTGAGCAGCCCAATATTTTGCGGCACTTCTTGTCGCAGGATGCTCGAAACTACTGCCTACTATATTTCCACCTACTTTTGCTGAAGTGGCGGCATTTCTAACAAGTCGGAATAATAATTCTGTACCACTCTCACCTACAAAAAATTGCCCTGTTGTAGCCCCAAATAGTTTTGCCGCATCTTTTTTCGCTTCCTGAATAATCTCCATTAAAGCCTTGCTCGCAGTGTTTGCGCGTCCTTGATTGTCAGGAATTGCAGCAAATTTAGAGGAAGTTTCCACCACTGATTTAAGTGTCAAAGCACCACCGGCATTCTCGAAAAAAATTCGTTTACCTACGAATGGGCAATCTTCAACAAATGCAAATTTGTCTCGTATTTCTGCTAATAAACTTGATGAAAAATGATCCACATTGACATTCCTACTTATGTTGAAATCAAAGCAGTGTTATGGCGAGCCTGCAAGAAAAATCTTTTGTCAAATAAAATTGTGATCTTGCTTATCACTATCCTCTTGTTAGTGTGTTCCAGGGGAAATCAACATGGAAACAGATGTCATTATTTTTGAAATGGGTCCAAGAGATGGTCTTCAAAATGAGAGCATATTCATAGATACAATTGATAAAATAAAACTGGTTAATCTATTATCAAAAAGTGGAATAAGTAAAATAGAGACTGCCAGTTTTGTTAGCTCCAAGTGGGTTCCGCAGATGGCTGATGGCGAAGAGGTTATGGCAGGTATACAGCGGAAAGCGGGTGTATCTTTCACAGCATTAACTCCTAATGAGAGAGGACTAGAGCGTGCCATTAAAGCTAAGGCTGATGAAATAGCTATTTTTGGATCCGCTTCAGAGGGTTTTTCAAAAGCAAATATAAACAAAAGTGTAAAAGAGAGTTTGCAGATATTTAGGCCGATCGTTGAAGCTGCACCCATGCCTGTAAGAGGATATATTTCTTGTATAACAGATTGTCCTTATGACGGTCCAACAAACCCTGCTGAAGTTATTAAAGTTGCTGAAGAATTGCTTGATATGGGGTGCTATGAGATATCTTTAGGTGATACTTTGGGATCCGCTAATCCAGACAGAACAGAAAAATTATTGTCTGAACTATTATCTGTATTTGAGACAAAAGATTTAGCTGTTCACTTCCATGACACACACGGCAAAGCCATTGAAAATATCAATGTTTCATTAGATTTTGGAATTTCAACTTTTGACTCTTCGATTGCTGGCTTGGGCGGCTGCCCTTATGCACCTGGAGCTAAAGGGAATGTTTCAACTGAAGCAGTTATTGAGTTTTTAGAAAGCAAAGGCTTGCGTACTGGTGTTGAAAGAGAAAAAATAAAAGAAGCCGCTGAGTTTGCAAGGAGCCTTAGGCGATGAATTTTGAAACCTTATTAATCGACCAAGATAAAAGAGGTGTTGTTTCACTAACTTTAAATAGACCCGAAAAAAGAAATGCCCTTTCTGCAAGAATGATAGATGAACTAACAAGCTTCACTTCTTCATTAACACCTGACATTCGTGCAGTGGTCATCCAAGGCGCGGGTGAGTTATTTTGTGCTGGGGGCGATTTAGAGTGGATGAATGCCCAAATTAGTGCGGATAGGCAAACAAGAATTGCCGAAGCCAGAAAACTAGCTTTAATGTTAAAAGCTCTAAATGAAATTCCCGTCCCTCTAATTGCAAAAGTGCATGGCGCGGCTTATGGTGGGGGAGTTGGCTTAGCCTGTGTATGTGACTTCGTTATATCGAGCTCAAATGTGAAGTTTGGCTTTACTGAAACACGTTTGGGCCTGATACCGTCCACTATTGGACCCTATGTAGTTGGAAAAATGGGCGAAGCCAAGGCTCGAGAAGTATTTATGTCAGCTAAGATTTTTAGTGGGATGGATGCAAAAAGGCTAAATATAGTGTCTGAGATTTCGGATGATTTGGATCAATCTGTCGAAAACCATATTCGTTCATATTTAAAAACTGCGCCTAAAGCGGTTGGTGAAGCAAAAGCTTTGGTAAGGTCACTAGGGGCTACTATAGATGACAAAGTTATAGAGCGAACAATTGAGCAATTAGCAGATATATGGGAAGGTGAAGAGGCTCGTCATGGAATAGAAGCTTTCTTTAGCAAGACTAAACCGAGCTGGGTGAATTGAGCGGTGATCTGAACATATTGATTTCAGATCAGAACAAGTGAGCTTTATTACTTTCAAATTTAAATTTTAAGTTATTTCCTACAGCTATGTCGGGTGTTTCCGCTGCTGCATATCTAAAAGCGGTTCCATTTTCTGTAGCTAATTCAACTACAGTTTCCGTTCCCAGTTTTTCAACTAAGGTCACTTGACCTATCAGATTGCCTTTTTCGTGGATCTTCAGGTGCTGTGGACGAATACCCAAGCGCACAGGATCATTGGTTTTCTTTTCCTGGGAGGTAAGTCGAATGCCACTGGCTTCAAATCCTTGACCCTTGAAAGATCCGGAGGAACCATTTTTTGTAACTTTTGATAAACTACCCTCGAAGAAATTCATTTGTGGCGATCCTAGAAATCCTGCTACAAATTCATTATCGGGTAAATTGAATAAATCCATGGGCGATCCCACCTGCATAACTTCACCATCTCGTAAAACAACAATTTTATCAGCTAGTGTCATAGCTTCCACTTGATCATGTGTTACGTAAATAGTTGTTGCATCCAATTGGTTGTGCAACTTGGCAATTTCAACGCGAGTATCGTGCCGAAGTGCAGCGTCCAAATTAGATAAAGGTTCATCGAATAAGAACACATCAGGATTTCTTACAATAGCTCTGCCAATAGCAACACGCTGACGTTGTCCACCAGACAGTGCTGCTGGTCTTCGATCAAGAAGATGCTCCATTTGAAGAATTTTAGCGGCAGCTTCAACGCGCGTTCTGGTTTCAGCTTTAGAAAATTTTTGTAGGCTTAAGGAAAAAGCCATGTTCTGGAAAACAGACATATGTGGGTAGAGAGCATAGGATTGAAAAACCATAGCAATCCCTCTTTCCGAAGGTGGTAAATCCATAACGGGCCGATTGGCTATTATGATTTCACCGTTACTTAAATTTTCTAAGCCTGCGATGAGCCTGAGCAAGGTTGATTTTCCACAACCTGAAGGTCCCACAAAGACGACAAATTCGCCTTTTTCTATAGATAAGTGAACATCTTTAATGACTTTTGTTTGCCCAAAAGATTTATTGACATTTTTAAGTTCAACTTGTGCCATATCTTACCTCTTCAAAGGTGGCTATAACGTTTTCAAAATCAAATTTACATCTCAAAATTTGAGTATCACTTATTCTATTAAAAATTATCTCTCTTGGCCCACCGGATAACTCTGACATATTGTTAGCCGTCATCATTGCAGGTTGTTTTCTGCGCCAATTTAAGAAATTAGAAAATTTTTGGTATATTGATCCTGCATTTTTTGCCATGTCTAGGCCCGCTTTTTCTAGATGAGCTTTGGCTATGGGTAACCAAGATTGATTTGATGTGGTAAAGCCACCCATTGGTTTGTTCTTTTCCCAAACCATAGGCGTTCTACACGTATCTCGCCCTAAGAATTCGGGATAAAAGTTTATTCCCCATGGATCCTTCATTTTATCAAATTGAATATCTGTAACGTCCGATAAACCTAATTCTTCACCTTGATAGATACAGGTTGAACCAATCAGTGATGTTTCCAGCTGAAGAAGTAACAATTGCAAATTATCTTGTTTGTCTGAAGAAATTCCAAGAGGCTCTAACTGCCGAGTTGCCGATCTTGGAACATCATGATTAGAAAAAGCAAAACATAGTCGACCGGATTCATTGAAAACCTCAAGTGCATTAGAAATAGCTTTTTTAAGCTCTGATACTGTTAATCCTGACCATTCGAGAAGATCAAAATTATAAGTTGCATGAAGCCGACCAGGTTCTGAGAATGTTTTACTAACACTCATTGCATTACCTTCGTCTCCATCTACCTCTCCCATTAGAAAACGATCACCGTCATATTCATCAGCTATTTTTCGATACGCTTCACTAAATTTCTGGATGATAGGTTGATTAAGTTGAGCAACATCATGCAGTTGCCTAAAGAACGGTTGTTTGTCTTGTGGCAATGGGCCGAGGGTAAAGTTCGGGTCCGCTAAATTATCCCTATAGGGTTCACAGTCTCCATTAATCGTATGTACTGCATCTAATCTGAAACCATC
>CAYMIR010000042.1:0-9773 GCA_964390655.1 uncultured Marinovum sp. | reverse complement strand
ATGGCTGGCCAAGGCGGTGGAGCTGATAGGATAGCCCGACTCTTTCAATCGATAATTCAAAAAGAGAACCTTTCTAATATGCCAATTTTGCCTGTTAATAAGGGTGGTGGTTCTGGTGCTGAGGCACTTCGTTTCCTGAAAGATAACGAGGGCGACGCTCATACAATTATGGCCACGCTCAATAGTTACTATACTACTCCATTAAGAACTGACATTGGCGTGGATATCGCTGAATTCAATCCTCTAGCCAGAATGGCAATGGATACTTTTGTTCTATGGGTAAATGCTGAGTCTGACATTAAGACATTAGATGACTACGTGGCGGCAGTTTCAGCAGCTGGTGGTAGCTGGAAGATGGGCGGTACAGGTACTGGTCAGGAAGATAGTCTTGTCACAGCAATGCTCGAAAAAGAATTTGGTATAAAGCATACATATGTCCCATTTAAGGGCGGCGGTACGGTTGCAAAAAACTTAGTAGGAAACCATATCGATTCTACTGTTAATAACCCTGCTGAGCAGATGGGGTTTTGGAAAGCTGGTAAAGTTAGACCTATTGTTGCCTTTACGCCTGAACGTTTAGATGTTTTTCCTGACGTGCCAACTGCAAAAGAACTTGGGCACACTATAGTTTATTGGATGCAGAGATCATTTGTTGCGCCAAAAGGCATGCCAACAGCTGCTATTGATTATTACACTGAGATGTTTGAAAAGCTTTCAGCAACTGAGGAATGGCAAACTTATGCAAAAGAAAAAGCTTTGGTGGCGGATATGATCACTGGAAGTGAGTTGCAAAAGTACTTTTTAGATGAGCGTTCGAAGCATAAGGAAATTCTTGCTTCAAGCGAGTAAATTATTACCCCTAGGTCATCCAGAATCCGTGCGTGGGAATAACTCACGCACGGAGATCTTAAAAAAACTTAATACGAGTAGCGTAATGATAAATGCTGATAGAATAATTGCTTCTCTTATAATTATAAGTTCGCTTTACTTTATGTGGCACGCTATCGCCCTTCCTATTGGCTGGAATGGCATCGAGGGTGGCCCAGGTGGAGGCGCATTTCCATTTTGGCTATCTGTCGCCATGCTTATATGCTCTGCGATTGTATTTTGGCGAAGCAGTTCTGGGACAAAGTTTCAAAAGTTCTCTTTTGATACATCTATGATCAAACCTATACTAATAGTATCTATCAGCCTTATATGCACAGTAGCTCTGATATCGTTTATTGGCGCATATATAGCGATATTTTTATTTTTGTTTTGGTACCTCAAGGTGATCGGTAAGCATTCAATACGATTAGCTTTAACTATTCCCGTTTTGACCCCGATACTGATGTTCTTCTTTTTCGAAGTGACCTTGAAAATAATGCTGCCTAAAGGAGTAAGCGAGCCATTGTTCATTCCTCTTTACGCAAAGTTTTTCTGAGTTTGGAAACAATATGGATCTTCTGACACTCCTATCAGATGGTTTCGCGACCTCACTTTCACCATTTAACTTGATGATTGTTATCCTCGGTGTGACAGCTGGACTTTTTATTGGAGCGATGCCTGGTTTAGGCTCCGTGAACGGCGTCGCTATAGTGCTTCCTTTAACCTTTGTTGTGCCTCCAGCGTCTGCAATTATTTTATTAGCAGCGATTTATTACGGTGCTATGTATGGAGGGGCAATTTCATCTATATTGTTAGGTATACCTGGAGCGTCAACGGCGGTTGCGACAACGTTTGACGGGCGGCCAATGGCGCAAAAAGGTCAAGCGGCGCTGGCTCTTATCGCTGCTGCATTCGCATCTTTTGTTGGTGGTACGATTGCTGTTATTTTATTCACCTTGTTTGCTATTCCGTTGGCTGATGTGGCTCTTGCTTTTGGTCCCGCAGAAGAATTTGCTTTGGTTCTACTCGCATTCACCACATTCGTTGGTCTTGGCGGTGATGACATATTAAAGACAATTATTATGATCTGCCTCGGCCTCGTCCTTTCAACAGTTGGCCTCGATTTAATATCTGGCCAGCCCCGATTGATTTTTGGTGACTTACCAGGATTTTACTCTGGAATCTCCTTTTTAGTTCTGGCCATTGGAGTGTATGGCGTTGGCGAGGTGCTATACACAATTGAAACTTCCAAATCTAATCCCACTGTAAGCAATGCAAAAATTACTTTTAAAGACCTGTATAAAGGCATTAAAACTATAAGCGGTTATACAAAAACAATGTCTATGGGCTCGTTTTTAGGGTTCTTTGTTGGTATGCTTCCAGCGGCTGGTGCAACACCTGCTTCTTTGATGGCGTATGGTTTGGCAAAACAGACTTCAAAAAGACCGGAGACATTTGGCGACGGTAATATTGAAGGCGTAATTGCTCCAGAAACCGCTAATAACGCTGCCTCTACAGGTTCGCTACTTCCAATGTTAACCTTGGGTATCCCAGGCTCGCCTACCACAGCTTTATTACTTGGTGGAATGGTCATGTGGGGACTGATGCCAGGTCCTATGTTGTTCATAGATCAGCCAGATTTTGTTTGGGGGCTGATTTCATCTCTCTATACGGCAAATGTTGCAGCTGTATTGATAAATATCGCACTGATACCAATTTTCGTCTGGGCTTTGCGTATGCCGTTTTCAGTTTTGTGTGCAATCGTTTTAGTGCTTTGTATAGTGGGTGGTTTTGCCCCAAATCAAAAGATGCATGATGTATGGTTGATCGTGTTATTCGGTTATGCTGGTTATCTCTTGCGCAAGGCTGATTATCCATTGGCACCTTTAGTTTTGGCACTTGTTTTAGGACCACTGATGGAAAAAAGTTTTCGCCAGACTTTGATAGCTGAGCAAGGAAACATTTTAGCGTTCATAGAAAGACCGCTATCTGCAACTTTTATTTTTCTGTCCGTATTGTTTTTTATATGGCCCATAGTTGGTTTATTGCGTGGAAGCAAACAAGAGCACCCGCACTTTTCAAGTAAGCGCCCAGATTTTTCAAAGCAGAATAGTTAGAAAGAGATTATGAATGTCTAAGCCAAAATTATTGATAACAAGGCGCTGGCCAAAAGCAGTTGAGGAAGCTGCAATGGAGCATTTTGATGTCACATTAAATGATAAAGACATCCCATTGAGTATTGAAGACATGCGTCATGCCTTGAAAAGCTATGATGCTATTTCTCCAACCGTTACTGATGTTTTAAACGCAAAAGCATTTGAAGTGGAGAATGTAAGCTGCAAAATCCTATGTAATTACGGGGTTGGCTATAGTCATATTGATCTACCTAGTGCACAAAAGTTGGGAATTTGTGTTACCAATACTCCAGACGTTTTAAGCGATTGCACAGCTGATATTGCAATGACTTTAATGCTAATGGCGGCTCGGCGCGCTGGTGAAGGTGAGAGAGAGCTGCGTGCCAAAAAATGGGGTGGTTGGCGTCCTACTCATATGATTGGTGCTAAAGTTACGGGTAAGACACTAGGAATAATTGGCTTTGGTCGTATTGGCCAAGCCATGGCCTCGCGTGGTCACTTTGGATTTGGTATGAAAATAAAAATTTTCTCCCGATCACAAGTGAGTGCTGAGCTATTAGAAAGATACAATGCTGAACAATTTAACTCTGTTGAAACTCTATTAAGAAAAAGTGATTTTGTTTCTCTACATTGTCCTGGTGGGACCTCAAATCGCCACTTGATTAATGCATCGAACCTAGCGCAGGCACGACCTGAATTAGTCTTGATAAATACTGCAAGAGGTGAGGTGATTGATGAGGTTGCACTCGCAAATGCTTTAGAAAATAAAACTATTAAGGCCGCAGGCTTGGATGTTTTTGATGGAGAGCCGAACATTAACCCTAATTTGATGACGGCACCTAACCTCGTCATGTTGCCACACTTAGGCAGTGCCACAAGAGAAACACGAGAAGAAATGGGCTTTAGAGCTCTTGCAAACTGCAGAGCCTTTTTTGAGGGAGAAACTCCCATGGATAAGGTTGCATAAGAAATAAATTGGAATTTTTGAATTTTTAAACTATCTAACGGCGAAAAAAGTGGAAAATATCATGTTTGAAAAACTTACTATACCGAATACTATTGCAGCAGGACCAGGTCCGGGAAACACTGATCCACGTGTATTAGAGCAATTTTCAAAGGCGGGTATTGCCGATCATATGCACCCCGATGTTTTACGTGGGATGAAAGAATGTAAATTTATGCTCAGAGAGGTGTGGGGTACAAAAAATATGTACACCTTTGGGGTTGCTGGAACAGGTTGGAGTGGACTGGATGCGATGATATCGGCGGTTAAGCCAGGTGATAAAGTCGTAGCTTTTGTTAATGGTACATTTTCGGGTATTGACGCTCTTTCTTTGAGGATGAAGGCTGCAACTGAAGAAGAGTTAGCGGAAAATCCATTAGACCCAAATGCCAAAAGTGTTGAAGTTATTAATGTTCCACATGGTCAATCAGTTGATGGCGACATCATCGAGAAATATATATCCGATCATAAACCTAAATGGGCATTTATGGCACATTATGAGACAGGTTCAGGGCGGGTCAATGATATAGGCGCTTTTTCTCGGTCCTGTGAGCGTCATGGCGCGCTGGGGCTAGTGGATGCAGTAAGTTCATTAGGAGTGGGTGATTTTAAGATTGATGATTATCCTGGAGTTGTAGCTTGGGCTTCCTGTCCTCAAAAGGGTATTAACTGCCTGCCTCTGACTTATGCACCAGTAAGCTTTTCTGATAAATACATTGAGGTTTTGAAAGCAGTAGGGGCTCGGACTTTTGCGCATAATCCAATTCTTGAGGCAAGGCATTGGGCCATTATTGATGGCGTAGATGTGGATAAAGGGACTTATCACAGAACTCATTCTGCTTATGCTGTGGCTGCTTTCCACGAAGCTCTTAGATTGGCCTTGGAGGAGGGTATTTCGAATAGGGCGGCAAAATACTTGAAGTATGAAAAAGTTTTAAGTGGCGCATTCAGAGCAATGGGATGTGATGTTACATCTGATATGACTTCGCTGGTAGTTTTGAATTTACCACAAAACCTCTCAGGACGAGAGATGGAGTTCGTTCAGCACTGTCGATCACAAAATTTTGGTATTTGGCCAACACTTTCCGAACCAGTACAAGTCAGGGTAGGGATTCTGAACCTATTAAGTGATGAAGCCATATCTGAAATCATCGATAAGTTTGGTGCTGCTCTTAAGGAGTTAGGCGGACAGTTTGATGATAACCTTGTTTCTCTTGAAATTAATAAACTTTCGGAACAAATAGCGGCAGAATAATAATATCTTTGACTAAGATAAGCCTCTCAGCCTTTTTTGCTCTTTAACTATAGCGTCAATGTCTTGAAACGATAAATTAGGATATTGGCGCGTAATTTCGTAAATTTTGTCTTCGTGAGACTTGCTGGTCCAAGAGCCCGATGAAGTGTCGGTTAAAAATTCAGTAAACATATCAACTGGGTTTAACCAATCATATGGACCCTCCAAATAAATTTTATATATGTCTCTCTCCAAACTCACTAGTATTACTCCGCTTCTTTGAGAATCATTTTAATTGCCCACACAGAATGAATAAAAGATGAAATAGAAAAAAAGCCCCCTATAAAAGCAATTTCAAATATTCCAGGCCCGGTTACCTGATAAAACATAACAACGTAAGAAATTATACACAGCAGTAAAATAGATACGATTGCTCTAAATTTATATTCAGTTAATTTTGTTTTGTCGTACATGAGATTAAATTATTAAATACTTTCAATTTGATATCAGCGAATTACAATTAGAAATATAGTAGTTTAAACCTCTATAAAATCAAAATGAGAATCAAAATAAGCGTGGATAGAAAATACCACCATGGTTTATATTACTTCGTTTGAAAGAAAAATTCCGTAACGGAAATTTATAAAAAAGTGTAAAATTTAATTGACACTATTTTAAAATTTTAATTTAATGAAATCGTCGAGCTGAAGCCTATTAACAAGGATGACTTCGTTTAGGGGAATCTCGATGCGGAATTTGTCTATTGTTTATGTTCATCACCCTGATCTTTAAAAATAGATAAGTTTCAAACTGTTGGTGGGCGCTCATACTTAAGGTATGGGCGCTTCCGCCATGTAAAAGACCCCATAAAACTTTTCAAATTAATATTAATCGGCTAAATTCCGCCAAAATTAGTGACAACCAAAGTTGACAGATTGAAAATTTATTTTAACACTTGAAGCTTAATAATAATCTTGGGGGTTTTTATGGAATTATTAAGTTTTTCGGTATCCACACCGTTTTGGATATGGCTTTTATTTGCTCTTGCTACAGCCTATTATTACGACATCATGAAAAAACGAATTAGTCGATTGGAGCAACAGCTTTTAGATTTGAGTGGGTAGTCTCCTAATATTCAGTCTTTTAAGATTTATGTTTCCAAAGTTTTCTGCGGGGCACTCGAACTGCTAGCATAAACATTAATAATGGGTTTCTGAATCGTCTTAAGTCTAAAGCTTCGAAAACACCAATTGTCTTTTTTCCTTTGATACTTGTGGAAACAGTTGCTCGACTATAAAACGGAGCATCTAAAAGGCTTTTTTCTTGTCTCGGTTTGGATTCGTTGTCACATCGGGTTTGTCGTTTTATTCCCCAAAGCGAACTTGAAAATTTTGAGTTTTTGGGGGCACAATCTATGCTTTTCGCTTTGCCATCGCTTTCGAAATGATATTCAAATTGATATTTTTCTTTGTTACGTAATTCTAGGTCATAGAAACAGGAAGTACCTTTGCCAATTGGAAATCGACCCCAAGTCCAGTAGTCAAAATCTTGTTCCAATGCTCTTGTTCCAAAATTAGCGTCAAAATAACCGTGACCTTTCCACTGCCACTCCGGTTTATTTAGGCTCACCTCAATTTCGGCTGTTGGGGCAAACGGGCGCCAGATGTGTGTTCCCTCTTTTGTGAGAGGTAATTCGACATTTGTTATGCCAGAAGGCTTGAGTGTTATCGTTCCTTTGAGTCTTGAAATTATAGGCAAGCTGCTAACTTCGTTAACCTGTATTATTAACTCTTTTTTTGAAGGGTCCCAAAGAAGAGATGAGGGTCCAATAGTCAGTTTGTGAGACTCTTGGATAAGAGAACTCTGACCTCTATCCGTCATTGTAAAACGACTCTTTTTACCATAGGTAGCTACGTTTAAACATACGTTATTTTGGGGCTGTTTTCTTCCAGACCATTTGTACCATGGAGAAAAAACAGAGCCAATAAACGCTATTATGGAAATTGCTTGGCCGGAGGATGGCTCAACTCCATCAATGTACCACCAAGCATATCCGTTTGGTGGAACATCTAGATTAAAGTTCGGCTCGTTTTCATCTCCTCTACCGCGAGCAGTGCGGATAGGGTTGCCATCGGAACTCCAGCTCCTGGATGCACCCCTCCTCCCACTAGGAACAGGTTCGCTATCGACGTCACGCATTTTGGGCGTTGAAACGTTGCCATCATTCCATGTGGGCTCTGCCCGTACAGTGAACCTTCTGTCGCTGGAAAAAGATCGTTGAAATCTTTTGGCGTAGTAAGATTTCTTCTTTCCAAATCTACTTGAAAATTGAGACCAAAATTTTTGAAACGTTCCAAGGTTACTGATTTGCATATTTCAAAATCCTCTTTATTTGGTTTACGTTTTGAAAGTGGAGGAGCGTTCAGTATTATTTCAAAACGCTCCGTCTTTTGTCCTTCATTTGCTCCTTCACGATCTTGGGCGCAAATATATAAAGTTGGGTCTGAAGGCATTTGCCCTTTTTCAATTTCATAAAACTCTGAGTTTATTTTGTCAGAAAAGAATACATTGTGATGTACAAGGTTTTTATTGATTGCATTTGCCTCAAAACCCCAAACATTGGCGGAAAGGCTCCTAACTGCATTTCGTGTTTTGCCTGCAATATTTCGTAAATCATCCCCTAGTAGGCCTAGGGCCAATGCCCGAGGATCACCGTTAAAGATTACTGCATCCGCTGCGTGGCATGTTCCATCGTCAAGGCATACCTTGTTAACAAGGAAGTTTGATTTTTGTATCTCTATCACCCTATGACCGTAGATAAATTCCACTCCTCGATTGACAGCCAGCTTTTCAATTACTCTGGCAACCGAACTTATGCCTCCTTTTACGGTCCACACTCCTCTTGCTTCAGCTTGCCATACAAGGGCCATAAGTGCTGGAGAATTAAGAGGAGATCCGCCAACGTATGTTGAATATCTTCCAAATAATTGTTGCAGCTTTGGTTCAGAGAATTTGTTTTTTAAGTATTTTTCTAAAGTTAAGAATGGTATAAGGGCCGGGATAATTTTGGGATTATTACAAATTTCTTTTAAGATCTCTAATGCAGCAGGCGAGGAGCTTCTCATAATGGGTTTTTCGAAACAATCAAACATTCCCTCAGTTGATTTATAAAACTTTATATATTGTTTCCCAGAATTAGCTCCAAATACTCTTTTAACTTCGTCAAATGCATCATCCTTGTTGGCCAAAAGGTCAAATTCAGTCCCGTCTGACCACCAATGTCGCGCTAAGATTTCTTGTTCTTTAAGCTCTAGATGATCGAAAATGTTTTCGCCAACTTCTTCGAAAAGACTTTGGAAAACGGAAAGCATTGTAAGAACAGTTGGGCCTATATTTACTGGACCACACGAGGACTCGATTGTTCGTATTTTACCCCCGGGATAATCCGAGCTCTCAAATACTGTGACTTCAAAACCGTCATTAGCCAATTTAAGTGCTGACACCAGTCCCCCAATTCCAGCACCAACTACAGCAATTCTTTTGCGCTTACCTATTATGGATATATCCTTTGCCATAATGAATTGTTGACTCTAACCCAATATATGTCCAGAATAATTTACAGTATGTAAACATTTATTGTCACAAGGATTTCATCGCTTGATATCAAGGATAGAGCAGGCAATTCAGAAAAACTTATGTTCTTCATCTACGAAAGGTAAGTTTCCTGAAAGCCTTAGAAGTGCTATAGAATATTCCGTTTTTCCAGGTGGTGCTAGGATACGGCCAACTATTCTTTTTTCGGTTGCCAAGGCTTGCGGTGACGATATGCCTGAAATTACAGATGCTGCAGGTAGTGCCTTAGAGATGATACACTGTGCAAGCCTTGTACACGACGATTTGCCTTGTTTTGACAATGGGGATACTCGGAGAGGTAAACCAACGGTTCATAAAGCTTATGGTGAAAATACAGCCGTTTTAGTCGGTGACAGCTTAATTATAAATGCATTTAATTGCTTAGCATCTGCTTCAAAATATTCGCATACAAGATCTGCAAATTTAACTCTTTGCCTATCGAAATATGCAGGATTTCCTAATGGAATTTGCGCTGGCCAGGGCTGGGAGAATGAGGCAAATATTGATTTGAAATCGTACCATATGTCAAAGACGGGCGCTTTGTTTATTGCTGCAACACAAATGGGAGCTGCCTCTGCAGGTCATGATCCGGATCCTTGGTTTGAGCTCGGCGCACGAATAGGGGAAGCTTTCCAGGTGGCTGATGATCTCATAGATGTCCTCAGCGATGACGTAAGTTCTGGCAAAAGTGTTGGTCAGGATGAAAAAAATAACCGTCCAAACGCGATCCGTGAATTTGGTATTGAGGGAGCAAAGCGACACCTTCAAGATATTTTGGCAGGCGCTATTTCTTCAATACCTTCGTGCCCTGGTGAAGGTGAGCTTGCCCAACTCGTCAAAATGCAAGCGGCCAAAATGTTGGAAATAAACGACTCAAAAATAATTGTTTAAAATGGCTCAG
>CAYMIR010000041.1:0-9781 GCA_964390655.1 uncultured Marinovum sp. | reverse complement strand
ATGATGGTGCTTACGTAGGTGGGGTAATAGCTCCAGGTGTTAATTTGTCACTTCAAGCACTACATCAAATGGCTGCAGCTTTGCCACATGTCGATATCGCAAAACCAAAACAGGTTATAGGAAAGAATACAGTTTCTTGCATGCAGTCGGGAGTATTTTGGGGCTATATTGGTTTAGTAAAAGAAATTTGCAGAAAAATAAAAGAAGAAAAAAAAGAGATAATGAAAGTTGTTGCTACGGGCGGATTAGCTCCGTTGTTTCAATCAACAGAAGTGCTGTTCGAAAACGTAGATGAAAACTTAACTATGCATGGCCTTAGACTAATTTTTGATTATAATAAAAGCATAGAAAGTTTATGACTAAAGACCGATTGATTTATCTACCACTAGGTGGTGCCGGTGAAATTGGCATGAACGTTTATGTCTATGGCTACGGTCCTAAGGATAAGGAAAGATTGATAATCGTTGATTTGGGAGTTGCTTTTCCAGATATGGATACAACACCTGGGGTAGACTTAATATTTCCTGATATTGCCTGGCTTACGGATCGACGTAACCAAATTGAAGGAATATTTATTACACACGCTCATGAAGATCACATAGGAGCTCTTGGGCATCTTTGGGCTAAATTGGGTGCACCAGTTTATGCTAGAAATTTTACGTCCAAAATAGCGGTGAGAAAGTTAGAAGAAAATGGCCAAAATGGTCAAATTGTCAACGTAGTATCTTCATGGCCTGATGCCACAAAAGTTGGACCATTTGAGGTGTCTTATATACCTGTATCGCACTCTATACCCGAAAGTAGTGCTTTGGCGATTGATACTCCAAAAGGAAGGTTAATCCACAGTGGTGATTTTAAGCTAGATGAGAACCCAGTTGTGGGAGAGGCTTTTGACCATAAATTGTGGCAGAAAATCTGCTCTTCAGGTGTTCGAGCCTTGATTTGCGATAGTACCAATGTGTTTTCTGAAAATGAAGGTCGATCAGAATCTGAAGTAGCGCCTGAAATTCTGAAACTGATTGAGAAATGTTCCGAAATGGTTGTTGCTACTACCTTTGCTAGTAATGTGGCGCGTATTAAATCAATTGCAGAGGCTGGTGAAAAAGCAGGTAGATCGGTTTGTTTAATGGGTAGGGCTATGAAGAGAATGATTGAGGTCTCTCTTGATGCAGGCGTAATATCGGACTTCCCAAAGTTAATATCAGTAGAGGAAGCTAAAACGATTCCAAAGCGAAATCTTTTACTGATTGTCACAGGATCACAGGGAGAAAGACGGGCAGCATCTGCTCAACTTGCTAATGGAAAATATCAAGGGATGATCCTTAGTGCAGGTGACCTTTTTCTATTCTCATCAAAAACAATTCCTGGAAACGAGCGTGGTGTTATTAAAATAATGAACCAGCTGTCTGAGAAGGGAGTTGATGTGGTTGATGATAGCTCGGGCAAATATCATGTGTCAGGTCATGCAAACAGACCTGAAATATCAAAAATCCATGATATTGTCTCTCCGCAGTTTCTTCTTCCAATGCACGGCGAACATAGGCATTTGCGTGAGCACGTAAAATTAGGTGAGGCCAAAGGTATTTCTGGCTTATTAGCAACGAATGGAATGATGGTGGATCTATCGGGAAACCAACTAAAGATAGTTGAACACATCGATACTGGTCGAGTTTATTTAGACGGTACATTAAAAATTGGTGCTTTAGATGGAATTATTCGGGATCGTATAAAGCTTGCGATCAATGGATTAGTCGTTGTTAATATTATTATTGATGAGAACGATGAAATGCTAGGAGAGCCCTGGTGTGAGATAAGAGGTTTGGCGGATTATGGTCAATCTGATTGCAATTTTATCGATGTTTTGGAAGAGGACTTAAGTCAGTATTTAGGCCGTTCATCAGTAAGCTTAATTCAAGACGATTATAAGTTGGAAAAAGAAATCAAACGCATCATTCTACAAACTGCTTTGGCTGAGATTGGTAAAAAGCCAGAAGTTAGCGTAATTATAAGTCGCTTAAGTTAATTAACTAACAAGTCGATCACTAAAGCTCTGAGATAAAAACCCCGGGGTATGTTCGCCTAAACCTACAATTCTATTACTGTTGTCATATTTTTGATTATTTTTAGAAGCTTTTGATCTGTTTTTCTTATATTGTGTTGAGTTTTCGTCAATACTTCCCATTCTACTTTTGTTTTTTAAGTCTTCAGATTCGTTTTCATCAAGACTAACGGTTCCATCAGCAAAGTTCGTACGTGGAATTTCTTTCTGTAATAATTCTTCAACATTTGATAAGTTTTTTCGGTCCTTTTTACTACAGATCATTATAGCAGTGCCGTCGCGGCCAGCTCTACCGGTCCGGCCAATTCTATGTACATAGTCCTCTGCTTGGATCGGCACATCAAAATTGAAGACATGACTTACTGATGGAATATCAAGTCCCCTGGCGGCTACGTCAGAAGCGACCAAAATTCGTAGATCGCCATCTCTAAAACTTTCTAATGTTTCTGTTCTCTTAGTTTGGTCCAGATCACCATGAATTGGAGCGGCCTGATATCCATATTTATTTAAAGATTTTGAGCAAATATCCACATCAGTTTTTCTGTTACAAAAAACAATCGCATTAGTGCAATTTTTTCCCTCTAAATCAATTAAATGTCTTAATAACTGGCGCTTTTCCGAAGATTCTCTGTCTTTTTGTTTTGGAGCAAACATCACAACCGATTGCTTTATATTTTCCGATGCGGTCGCTTGTCGTGCTATTTCAACCCTGACAGGGGCAGATAGAAAAGTATTTGTAATTCTTTCGATTTCTGGTGCCATAGTTGCACTAAAAAAAAGGGTTTGACGGGTAAATGGAGTCAGCTTGAATATACGCTCAATATCTGGAATAAAACCCATATCAAGCATTCTATCGGCTTCGTCAACTACCATCACTTGCACGCCTGTTAAAAGTAATTTTCCTCTTTCAAAGTGATCGATTAATCTTCCTGGTGTTGCGATTAAAACGTCAACGCCTTTATCAATCAGTATATCTTGTTCCTTAAAGCTTACACCTCCAATTAAAAGTGCCTTACTTAACTTTAAGTTTTTTGCATATATATCAAAATTTTCTGCTACTTGTGCCGCTAATTCTCTCGTCGGACACAAAACCAAGGACCTCGGCATACGAGCTCTGGCCCGGCCACGCGATAATAGGTTTATCATCGGTAGTGTGAAACTAGCAGTTTTACCAGTTCCAGTTTGTGCTATACCTAATACATCTTTTCCGTCTAAAGCCGCTGGGATTGCCTTCTCTTGAATCGGAGTTGGTTTCTCGTATCCGGCGTCTTTAACAGCCTTTAAAATTTTAGGATTTAGCTTTAAGTCGGAAAATAATTCCATAAGGATCCATAGTTTTTAAATTTCAATCGTGCCTTAATCTAATTACTCTTGGTTTCTACTAAATAAATCAGCTGTCTAGGTCAACAGGTTGATTTTTTTCTACTTGAACTTTCTGTTAGCTAAAGAGCAGACTAACTCATCATTTCTTTTGTGGCCGTGAGATTAATTTGTGGATAGTCCCGCTCCACGCGATCTATGTCCCATTGAAGACGGGTTAAAAAGACAAGATCGTTATCGTGATCGGTAGCAATATGCTGTTTGTTTTCAGATGAAAATTTATCCAAATCAATTTTATTTCCAGACACCCATCGGGCAGAATTAAACTGAGAGGCTTCAAATCGAACTGGTAAACCATACTCTAGCTCTATTCGGCTGGCTAAAACGTCAAATTGCAAAGACCCTATCACACCTATAATGAACCCAGATCCAATGTTTGGCCTGAAAACCTTAGCGGCACCTTCTTCAGCAAACTGCATTAAAGCCTTTTCTAAATGTTTAGACTTCAAGGGATCGGCAGCTCGGCAGGATTGCAAAAGTTCAGGTGCGAATGAGGGTATATCGCTAACCCTCAAAGTCTCTCCTTGAGTAAGTGTATCACCAATTCGAAGTTGTCCATGATTAGGTATACCTATAATGTCGCCAGCCCAAGCTTCATCCGCTAATTCTCTATCCGATGCAAGAAACATAACAGGATTTGAAATCGCCATTGGCTTGTTAGTGCGCACGTGCGTCAATTTCATTCCACGTCTGAAATGCCCTGAGGCCATTCGTAGGAATGCTACCCGATCTCTGTGTTTTGGATCCATATTTGCTTGAACCTTAAAAACAAACCCAGATACTTTCTCTTCTTCTGGTAATATCTGTCTTGGAAGAGCTTTTTGGATTTGAGGTTCTGGAGCGAGCTCACCCAGTCCATTCATTAGCTCTTTAACACCAAAAGAATTTATTGCAGATCCGAACCAAATTGGTGTCAAGTGACCCTCAAGAATCGATTTTTTGTTTAGTCTTGGTAAAAGAGTTTTTACCATCTCTATCTCTTCAACCAATTTATTTAAAAGATTTTTTGGCACATGTTTTTGCAATTCTGGATCATCTAAACCATTTATCTTAATGGACTCCCCAGAAAGGTTTCGGTTTGCTTTGTCAATAAGCTCCAAACTATTGTTTATTAAATCATAGCAGCCAATAAAGTCTTGCCCAATCCCAATTGGCCAGCTAACAGGAGTAACATCTATTGCTAAATTTTCCTGAATTTCATCAATAATTTCGTAAATATCTCTACTTTCTCTGTCCATTTTGTTGCAAAAAGTAAAAATTGGTAAATCTCTTAATCGGCAGACTTCAAATAGTTTTCTGGTTTGACTTTCTACGCCCTTAGCTCCGTCTATTACCATTACAGCGGCATCAACTGCTGTTAGTGTGCGATAAGTATCTTCTGAAAAATCACTGTGACCAGGTGTGTCGACTAGGTTAAAACGAAAGTTTTTAAAATCGAAAGACATGGCTGAGGCGGAAACCGAAATTCCACGATCTTTTTCCATTTGCATAAAGTCAGATCTTGTCCGACGAGCCTCGCCTTTTGCTCGAACTTGCCCCGCCATTTGAATTGCCCCACCAAAAAGTAAGAATTTTTCGGTCAAAGTAGTTTTTCCGGCATCTGGATGGGAAATAATTGCAAAGGTTCTGCGGCGAGAAATTTCTTCAGGGATTTTTGATCTATTTGTTGGTTGATCCGTCATGAACTGCGATATATTGTTGCTGAATTGAAAAGGCAAGCAAAGTTGAGTTTAAAAAATACTAGTTAATATTCCTTAACATTTGGTAGCATTTTTTTCTGATCATGAGGTAAATAATTATGTTCGGAACTTTTGAAATAATGTTTAAACAAGACACAGGGCTTCAACAAAACAAGTTTATATTTGAAAAGGAATTGGAATTGGATTTAGGTATAAAAGGTAAAAGGGCTATTGTTTGTGCCTCTAGTAGGGGTCTTGGTTTAGGTTGCGCACTTTCTTTAGCTGAAGCTGGGGTTGACCTAATTATCAATTCTAGAAACGCGCAAAATTTGGAAAACGCTGCAAATCTTTTGAAAAGTAAGTTTCAAGTTCGCGTTGAGACTGTTGTGGCAGATATCACCACAAAAGAAGGTCAAGAGGCTGTTCTTAAAAAAGCGGAAAATAAATTAGATATTTTGGTTACCAATGCGGGAGGTCCCCCACCTGGCTTATGGAATGACTGGAGCCGATCAGATTTCATATCGGCTTTGGATGCGAATATGCTGACGCCAATTGCTTTAATGAAAGAAGTTTTGCCTTTTATGATAGAAAAAGGATGGGGAAGGATTGTAAACATTACCTCACAATCTGTTAAGGCTCCAATTCCTGCCTTGGGGTTGTCAAATTCTTCCAGAGCAGGCTTAACTGGCTACGTCGCTGGAACTTCACGACAAGTTGCTGAATTTGGCGTGACAATAAATAACTTGCTGCCAGGTGTCCACGATACTGACAGAATAAAGTCGTTGGATTTGCATACTGCTGAACAAACAGGCATTACGCCTTCTGAAGCCAAACTAAACCGTCGTAATGCAATACCAGCTAAACGTTATGGAACTATTCAAGAATTTGGTGCCGCTTGTGCTTTTTTATGTTCCCAACAAGCCGGTTTTATAGTTGGACAAAATATTTTGTTGGATGGTGGTGCAGTAAATTCGACTATGTAGTTTTCAGTAACTTTAAATTCCCTCTTAATCTTGAAAAATATTAGATTGCTGCATATAAGCTCAGTTCTTAACCACTTAGATGAAAAGATATGCAGTTTTGCCAAGGTTAGAAGTCAGAAATCTATCTAAATCATTTGGAAATTTGACCGTTGTTGATAATATTTCATTTAAGATCTCTTCAGGTCAGGTAACTTGCCTTCTCGGTCCTTCTGGCTGTGGGAAGTCAACCACATTGAGAATGATAGCCGGGGTTGAGACGCCTAGCTCTGGGCAAATTTTTGTCGATGAAGAGCTAACTAGCAGTGCATCATTTCAAGTCCCTCCAGAGGCAAGGTCGATAGGATTAATGTTTCAAGATTTTGCCTTGTTTCCTCATTTGAATGTTCAGCAAAATGTCTCTTTTGGTCTCGCCGGGCCAAAAGAGTTTAGACAAAAAAAATCTTTTGATCTCCTCGAAAAGGTAGGCCTTGCTCATTTGGCGGTTAACTACCCTCACTCTTTGTCTGGAGGTGAACAGCAAAGAGTTGCGCTAGTTCGAGCTTTGGCCCCGCAACCAAAAATTATGTTAATGGATGAGCCGTTTTCAGGACTAGATGATAGACTGAGAGATGAGATCCGTGATGAAACATTTAATTTACTGAGAGCAGAAGATACCGCTGTTCTGATGGTAACACACGATCCACAAGAAGCCATGAAGGTAGCTGATGAAATTGCTTTAATGAGGGATGGAAAAATTCTACAACGAGGCGCTCCTTACAACATCTATAATGCGCCAGTAGATTTAAAAGCACTTCAGTTTTTCTCAGATGCAAATGCTATTCAAGCTACTTTAAATGGTAGCCTTGCTGATACTCCATTTGGTCAATTTTTCGCTCCAGGTCTATCCGACGGAACAGACATAGATATTGTTTTTAGACCTCAGCACGTGCGTATCGATTTTGATAGAGAAGGTCGCGGACCATTGCCCACCGCAAGTCAAGGAATTGCCGCAAGAGGTATCGTAAATAGAGCCCGATTTGTTGGAAACGAAAGTTTGATAGAGTTTAAGATGGATTTTGGCCTAACTATAAAGGCATCAGTTCCAAATGTATTTTTACCAAATACTGGACATCCGCTTTGGCTAACTGTGCCAAGAGATAAGTGTTACATATTTCCAAAATAAAAAATTTTCTAATTGCTAAAAAGAGTAGGGCTTTAATATAATTTTCTGATGGAGCTTGATAAACTATGGAGTTAATAGTACTCCACTATTTCTAATAATTAGTTGTATTCACTATATATAGCGTTTTGACTTTATCATTTTTGAGATTTACATATGGCTAGTTATGGGTTTTAGAACCGCTATATAAAAGGAGACCGAAATGTCATACTTAATTGTGCCCTCTTTTATTCAGAACGCAGGCCCGATGGGCATCTTGCTAATCGCAGTCGTTGTGCTTGTTTTATTTGGGCGTGGCAAAATTAGTTCTTTAATGGGTGAAGTTGGTAAAGGAATCACTGCATTCAAAAAAGGTGTGAACGATGGTACTAAGCAGCTTGAGGATGAGGCTGTGGAAAGTGCGAAGGACGTTACACCAGACGAAGATAAAGATAATAAGGCATAATTTATGTTTGACCTTGGGCTGACCGAGCTACTCCTAATTGGAATAGTAGCTTTGATAATTGTTGGACCGAAGGACTTGCCTGTTTTGTTCCGTCGCGTTGGTGAATTTGTCGGAAGAATGAAGGGAATGGCAAGAGAATTTACTTCAGCTATGAATGATGCTGCAGATGAAGCTGGGATGAAAGATGTTGCCAAAACAATGAGATCTGCGACTAACCCCATTAAGACAGGTTTAGATAAAGTTGGGGAAACTACAAAAAAATTTACAAGCTTTGATCCACTGTCTGAGACTGGGAAATTAGCCTCGGAAAGGCAAGATGCATCCAAAAAAATTCGCGAGGAAATGGCGAAACGACAAAGTGATGTAAAAGTATCTTCTGCAGTTACGAAATCAGAAAAAAATAATAACAGTGGGTCAAAAAAAAAGAAAAGCACGAGTGAAAATAAAAAATGACAGAGGGTAAAGATAATCCAGAAGATTCTGCGGCTCCCTTAATAGAGCACTTAACAGAACTGAGGCAACGCTTGATTTACTCGGTTTCGGCTTTCACGGTAGCCATGCTTGCTTGTTTCACAGTATGGAAGCCAATTTTTAACTTTTTGACTATGCCGCTGTGCGCATCAATGATTCAAAGAGGCCACCAAGATTGCGGGTTGATTTTAATCAAGCTTCAAGAGGGATTTTTTGTTGCTATTTCTATTTCACTGATGGGTGGTTTAATCATAGCATTTCCGATTATAGGGTATCAAATGTGGCGATTTGTTGCTCCTGGACTCTACAAGTCTGAAAAGGGTGCCTTTCTACCTTTCTTGTTAGCGTCACCTATAATGTTTTTTCTTGGTGCTTCTTTTGCCTACTTTGTGGTTACGCCATTAGCTTTTGACTTCTTTCTTGGATTTCAACAACCTGGTTCACTGGACTCGGGGGAATCGTCAGAGGCGGGAACGGCTGGAATAGCGTTTCAAGGTTCAGCACAGGAGTATTTAAGCTTAACAATCAAATTTATCGTTGCATTTGGACTATGTTTTCAGCTTCCGGTCTTACTGACTTTGATGGGTAAAGCTGGTTTAGTAAGTTCGACAGGATTAAAAAATGTAAGAAAATTTGCAATTGTTGGGATATTAGTGCTGGCTGCTTTAGTGACGCCGCCTGACGTAATTACTCAAATAATTTTATTTGTCGTTGTTTACGGGTTATATGAGGTTTCAATATTTTTAGTCGGTAGAACTGAAAAGCAAATTAACGAAAAATTTGCTGCTGATGATTATTCTCAAGGTACAAGCGATGATTATAATGATCCTCTCATGAAGGATTTTGACGAAAAGTGATAGTACAAATACGGTAAAGATTGCAAATGTCCGAATATGATTTCCAAAAAATGAAAGGTTCATTGGCCCAAATAGCGGAAGCGATGGAAAGGCTAAGTCCACCCCCAAATGAACATCCTGATTTCGAAAATAACCATGCGTTTGTTTGGAGTGTATCACCAGATCAGTTGAAGCCAGTTCGTAAGGTTTCAAAAATCAAGTTGGAATTACTAGTTGGAATTGATAGAGTGCGGGATATTTTGCTCGAAAATACACTTCAATTTTCAAAAGGTTTATCAGCCAATAATGCGCTTTTATGGGGATCTAGAGGCATGGGTAAATCCTCCTTAATAAAAGCTATTCATCAAAAAATTATAGATAAAGGTTTATCGCTTAAAATTGTAGAACTTCAGCGCGAAGATCTACCTTCGGTTGGCCGATTATTGAACATTTTAAGAGATTCATCTCAAAGGTTTCTTCTATTTTGTGATGATTTAAGTTTTTCGCATGATGATCAGCATTATAAATCACTTAAGGCAGTTCTTGACGGTGGGCTCGAAGGTAGACCAGAAAATGTCTTATTTTATGCAACTTCAAATAGACGACATCTGATGCCAAGAGATATGATTGAAAATGAAAAATCTTCTTCAATTAATCCATCTGAGGCAGTAGAGGAAAAAGTTTCTCTTTCCGATCGTTTTGGATTATGGTTGGGTTTTCATCCATGTACCCAGGATGAGTATTTAGAAATGATTGCTGGTTATTGTAA
>CAYMIR010000040.1:0-10245 GCA_964390655.1 uncultured Marinovum sp. | reverse complement strand
TCAAATTCTAAAATCTGGTCGCATCCCAACACCAAACTATCTGGGGTTTTTAAGGAAATCTTGCTAGCTTTAAGTTCTGCCAATGCATCTGCTATGTCACGGGGTGAATAATTTTCAACCAATAAAGAGGATTTTACAGCGTCTTCGTCTATATTTGGTTTGACTGAGACGAAAGATATATTCGACTTTTCTAATAATTCTTTTCTCACTTCAGAAGAAGACGCTAGTATTAGTTTTCCACCCATTAATAAATCCATGTATGGTTTTGTGGATAAAAAATGTTTTGTTTAACTGTATTTGTTAACATTATATTTTTTTCCCATATTTTTAATTTATTATTTTCTTTATAATAAATAAATCACATTTTATCCTTTGTGAGTATGAACTTTAATAATAACCAACAAATTGTTAATTAAAAAAAAAATTTATTATTTTTTAATTACTTACATAAAAATTTTGTTTGATTAAAATGTGGATTAAATTTGATCCACACTTTTCTCGATGACTACAATATCATCTAATTCTTATATAAATATTATTCTTATATTTAATAGAAATTTTTACTTTCCTTTGTAACTTAATAGAAAAGCTAATAGTTTTAAATTTCTAAAGAAGTTGACTCAATTTGGTACACAGTGTACCGAAATTTCACAACGCTGTTCTGTGTTGTTTTTCAACAAATTATTTTTAGTAGGTGTTAGTATGTCTTCTACTCGCTTAAACTTATCTGATTTAAAGGTTAAGAGCCCTAAAGATCTTCTTTCTATGGCAGAAGAACTAGAAATAGAAAATGCATCAACTATGCGCAAGGGTGAAATAATGTTCCAGATCTTGCGTGAGAGGGCGGATGAAGGTTGGGAGATCGCAGGAGATGGTGTTCTTGAGGTATTACAAGACGGATTTGGGTTTTTAAGGTCGCCGGAAGCCAATTATTTACCAGGTCCAGATGATATTTACGTATCTCCGGAAATGATAAGAAAATACTCTTTGAGAACAGGTGATACGATAGAGGGGTTAATAAAAGCGCCAGAAGATAACGAAAGGTATTTTGCTCTAATAGAAGCTCATCAAATAAATTTTCAAGATCCCGATAAAGCAAAACATAAAATAGCTTTCGACAATCTTACACCGCTATATCCTGATGAGCGCCTTATTATGGAGATAGAAGATCCAACGGTTAAAGATAAATCAGCCAGAGTTATAGATTTAGTAGCGCCTATTGGTAAAGGTCAGCGGTCACTTATTGTTGCACCACCAAGAACTGGTAAGACAGTCATCTTGCAAAATATAGCTCACAGTATAGAGCAAAATCACCCAGAGTGTTATCTTATAGTTCTCCTTATAGATGAGAGACCAGAAGAAGTTACTGATATGCAGAGGTCAGTAAAGGGAGAGGTAATATCTTCTACTTTTGATGAACCCGCTGCTAGGCATGTAGCAGTATCAGAAATGGTGATAGAAAAAGCAAAGCGACTTGTTGAACATAAGCGTGATGTTGTTATTCTTCTTGATTCTATAACCCGTTTGGGTAGGGCTTTTAACACCGTAATACCATCATCAGGTAAAGTTTTAACAGGTGGGGTTGATGCAAATGCTCTTCAAAGACCTAAAAGGTTCTTTGGGGCGGCTCGAAATATAGAAGAAGGCGGCTCATTAACTATCATATCTACAGCGTTGATAGATACAGGCAGTAGAATGGATGAAGTTATTTTTGAAGAATTTAAAGGAACAGGTAACAGCGAAATCGTGTTAGATAGAAAAGTCGCCGATAAAAGGGTTTTCCCAGCTATAGATATATTGAAGTCTGGTACAAGAAAAGAAGATCTTCTTATAGATAAAATCGATTTACAGAAAACATTTGTTTTGAGACGTATTTTAAACCCAATGGGCACGACAGATGGGATAGAATTTCTTTTATCAAAATTAAAACAAACAAAGACCAACTCCGAGTTTTTCGATTCTATGAATACCTAATTTAGGGATTTTTTATGGTTGATACTATTTATGCGCTTGCCACACCACAAGGACGCGCGGGAGTTGCAGTTGTTCGGATTTCAGGTCCAGATGCTTTTATGTCATTACACTCATTGTGTAACGATATTAGAATTAAACCCAGGAAAACAATACTTTGTGATTTGTATACACAAGAGGGACTACACCTCGATAGGGCTTTAGTGCTTCCATTTAAAGGCCCTCATAGTTTTACAGGTGAGGATGTGGTTGAGCTACATCTTCACGGAAGTATAGCCGTAATACAAAAAGCTTTAGAAGTGCTCTCAAGAATAGCTAATTTCCGACAAGCATTACCTGGAGAGTTTACAAGACGAGCTTTTTTAAATGAAAAGCTTGATTTGGCAGAAATAGAAGGCCTTGCAGATCTTATAGAGGCTGAAACAGAAGCTCAAAGAGTACAAGCTCTAAAAGTTCTTTCAGGTAAATTAGGGGAAAGAGCCCAAGAATGGCGTTCAATGATAATTAAAGCAATGGCTTTAATTGAGGTAACTATAGACTTTGCTGATGAAGAAGTTCCCACAGATGTTTCTAAAGATGTATTATCAATTTTAACTAATATAATCAGTGACTTAGATGTAGAATCAACAGGTATAAGTGTTGCAGAGCGGATAAGAGTTGGCTTTGAAGTAGCTATAGTTGGAAAACCAAATGTTGGTAAGTCTACACTTTTAAATGCACTAGCGGGTAGAGAGGCTGCCATAACGTCGGAACAAGCTGGAACAACTAGAGATATCATAGAAGTAAGGATGGATTTGGATGGTCTACCTGTAACAATGCTTGATACAGCTGGATTGAGAGAGACAAGCAATTTGATCGAAACAAAAGGTATTCATAGGGCTATCGAAAGAGCTAACTCTTCAGATTTGGTTATCGTGCTTACAGATGATGGTGAAGGACTACCTGAAATAAAGAACCCAAACATTCTAACGTTTATATCAAAATGCGATGATGGTAATATGAAAAATGGTCTTTCAGCTGTAACAGGTTTTGGCATAGATAACATGATAGATCTTATTAAGAATAAATTGGGAGATAACGTTCAAAATCAAGGTATTGCAACCAGGTTTCGGCATAAGGAAGCGATCGATAGATCTATAAATAAACTAAAAACAGCAAAAAAATTTGTAACCGATGGTCCAGCCTTTTATGATCTGGCAGCAGAAGAATTAAGACAAACTGCCTACACCTTAGACGAATTGTTTGGTAAAGTGGATGTAGAAAAAATCCTTGATGAGATTTTCTCGTCTTTTTGTTTAGGAAAATAAGGAGTGTTTCACGTGAAACAATTTGACGTGATCGTGGTTGGTGGTGGACACGCAGGTAGTGAGGCCGCTGCGGCCTCATCAAGAATGGGTGCCAGTACAGCTCTCGTTACGCTGAAGTCTTCTGATCTCGGCATAATGTCATGTAATCCTGCTATAGGTGGTCTTGGCAAGGGTCACTTGGTGCGTGAAATAGATGCGCTGGACGGCATCATGGCGAGTTCAGCGGATGAGGCAGGTATCCAGTTTAGATTACTTAACCGCAAAAAAGGACCTGCAGTTCAGGGACCGCGAGTTCAGGCTGACAGATTGCTATATCAAAACTCAATAAAAAAAGCCTTAAAATCAATTAAAAACCTTGCCATCGTCGAGGGTGAAGTTGTCGATCTTGTTGGGTCACAGGATGAGGTAAGGGGTGTAATTTTAGCTGATGGTTCTAAAATTTTAGCAAAATCAACCATTATAACTACCGGAACATTTCTTCGAGGAAAGGTTCATATAGGAGAGATTTCATACTCAGCTGGTCGTATGGACGCAAATCCATCATTAAAGCTTGCGGAAAAAATCGAGGGTTTTGGTTTAAAACTAGGGAGATTAAAAACTGGAACACCCCCAAGATTAAATGGAAAATCTATAAATTGGGAAGAGCTAGAAAGGCAGCCCGGTGATGTTGAGCCTACAATGTTTTCATTTTTGTCAAAAAATCCAACAGCAGATCAAATTTCATGTGGAATAACCTTTACTAACGAGAAGACGCATGAAATTATAGAAAAAAACCTATCAAAATCAGCAATGTATGGAGGTCATATAGACGGTGTGGGCCCTCGATACTGTCCCTCTATAGAAGATAAAATAGTCAGGTTTAGAGATAAAAGCTCGCATCAGGTGTTTTTAGAGCCGGAAGGACTTTCGGTCGACACAATATATCCTAATGGAATTTCCACATCACTCCCGGAAGAAATCCAAGAAGAATATGTGCGCTCAATAAAAGGATTAGAAAAAGTTGAGATTTTACAACCAGGCTATGCGATAGAATATGACTATGTTGATCCTAGGTCGTTATCACTAACCTTAAGCGTTAATGGTGTTAGTGGTCTCTATCTCGCTGGTCAAATCAACGGAACAACGGGCTATGAAGAGGCGGCGGCTCAGGGATTGGTTGCTGGATTAAATGCAGCAGCAGCGTCAAGTGAAGAAGAATCAATTATTTTTTCTAGGTCAGATAGTTATATAGGTGTTATGATAGATGACTTAATTTCTAAAGGTGTAAGCGAACCCTATAGAATGTTTACGTCTAGAGCAGAATTTAGACTTTCACTTCGTGCTGACAATGCAGATCAACGGTTGACCCCAAAAGGCATAGAAATAGGCTGTATATCGACACATCGAAAGGAGGCATTCTTAGAAAAAATCAACAAAATAGAGGAATGTAATACAATTCTTTCTGAAAAAGAGTTTACGCCAAACCAGCTGATAGCTCAGGGTATTTCGGTGAGCCAAGATGGTAATAAAAGAAACCTGAAACAAGTATTGGCATTTCCAAACATAACTTTTGACAGAATAACGGTATTTGATAGTAGGTTGTCACTCATAGAGCGCGAAATTCAACAGCAGGTCCATAGAGACTCGTTGTACTCAAATTATATCGATAGGCAAGAGAAAGATATAGAAGCTATCAAAAGAGATGAAGCGATAAAAATACCATCTAGTTTTGATTATAAGTCAATGTCTGGTTTATCAAACGAATTAAAAAATAAATTACTTACCCAAAAACCAAAAAATATAGCACAAGCTTCCCGTATAGAAGGAATGACGCCTGCAGCTCTTTTTTTAATACTATCAAAAGTTAAACAGAGCCAAAATCAGATAAAGGCAGGATGAAAAATGATATTTTAATAGATGTTTCACGTGAAACAATTGCACTTTTGCAGCGGCTTGGGTTGCTCGTTGAAAAGTGGAATAATAGTATAAATCTAATTTCTAAAAAAACTGTACCTGAAATATGGGACCGTCATATTTTAGATTCAGCCCAGATTTTTTATGCAAGCAACAAAAATTTTAAAAAATGGCTAGATATGGGATCTGGAGCTGGATTTCCTGGATTAGTTGTGGCAATTCTTGCTCAGGACAAAAATATTGATGGTGAGATAGTTTTAGTTGAAAGTGATAAAAGAAAATGTGTTTTTCTTAGCACTGTAAAAAGAGAATTTAATCTAAATTTGTCCATTATAAACAATAGGATAGAGAGTTGTGGTAGACAGCAGGCTGATGTAATATCAGCTAGGGCTTTAGCTGATTTACCTGGTCTTTTTGATTTATCATTTAACCATTTGAGTGATGACACCACTCTTTTATTTTCAAAGGGAAAAACTTGGAAAGAAGAATTGGTTGCTGCAGAAAAAACTTGGAACTTTAGTTGGGAAGCAGTTACCAGTATAACTGATGCAAAGTCAGTGGTTTTGAAAATAGGAGAGCTTTCGCGTGCCAACTAATAAGTCCAAAACTGCAAAAGTAATCTCAGTGACAAATCAAAAAGGCGGGGTTGGTAAAACAACTACAACTATTAACCTAGCAGCGGCATTGTCAGAATTAAAAAAGAAAGTTCTAATTATTGACCTGGATCCCCAAGGCAATGCATCCACTGGTTTGGGCGTAGATGTAGAGGATCGAGAATTATCGACATATGAATTTTTGGTTGAGGGTGTTCCACTTGAAAAGGTTGCAATGGAAACAGAAATATCGGGTTTGAGCATTGTTCCTGCAACGATAGATTTGAGCTCTGCAGACATAGACTTGATATCAAATGAAAAAAGAAGCCACTTATTGCATGAAGCACTTCGAAAAAAAAAGGAAAACAAACAAAAATATGACTACATTCTTATTGATTGCCCACCTTCCTTAAATATTTTGACGGTCAACGCAATGGTAGCATCGCATTCTGTTTTAATACCATTACAGAGTGAGTTTTTTGCGCTCGAGGGTCTCTCACAACTTTTATTAACAGTTAAAGAAGTACGTCAAAATGCAAATGAGAATTTGCGGGTTGAAGGAATAGTCTTAACTATGTTCGATGGAAGAAACAATCTATCCAAACAGGTAGAAGCCGATGCTAGAAGTAATCTGCGCGAGTTAGTTTTTGAAACAATTATTCCGCGAAATGTACGGGTAAGTGAAGCACCTTCGTATTCAATGCCTGTTTTAACTTATGATCCTTCATCAAAGGGATCAAAGGCATATATGAGTTTGGCCAAAGAGTTATTAGCTAATAATTCTTGATAGGAGGTTTTGATGGTAGAAAGAAAAAGTAAATCACGAGGTCTTGGACGAGGGCTATCGTCTTTGATGGGTGACCTAAATAACGAATCTTTAACCAGCAATAAAAATTCAGAAAGCCAGACGATTGAGAAACTTGTACCAGTTGAAAAAATATATCCAAACCCAAATCAGCCTAGAAAATCTTTTCAAGAAGAAAAATTAATTGAATTAGCAAACTCAATTAAGACGAAAGGTATAGTTCAACCTTTAATAGTAAGAAAAAAGAAAGGAACAAAAGAAAGTTTCGAAATAGTTGCGGGTGAGCGAAGGTGGCGCGCTGCTCAAAGAGCTCAGATACATGAGCTGCCAGTTATTATAAAAGAGTTCACCGATATAGAGGTTCTAGAAATAGCCATAATTGAAAATGTGCAAAGGGCCGATTTAAACCCAATAGAAGAGGCTCTTGGATACAAGAATTTAATGGAAAACTTTGATCATACTCAAGACGGACTCTCTAAAGAAATTGGAAAAAGTAGAAGTCATATAGCAAATTTATTGAGATTGCTTAATCTTCCATCATCAGTTCAAGGATTATTGATTTCAGGGCAACTGACGGCGGGGCATGCCCGGGCTTTAGTGACATGTGACAATCCATTAGCTATAGCAAAACAGATTATTTCACTTGGCCTTTCGGTTAGGGATGCAGAACGGCTGGCTAAAAATGTCAGTGAAAAAAAAGTTTCTAATAAAACGAAAACGAAAGAGAAACCCGCTGATACAGTTCTTCTGGAAGCTGATCTATCTGCAGCACTTAAGATGAAAGTCTCCATTAACCATGAAGAAGGAAAAGAAAAAGGTTTAATTTCAATAACTTATAAGTCTTTGGACGAGTTAGATCGTATCTCTGAAGTGATATTAAATGGTAGTTGAGTTTGGTGCTTTTAATTTAATAGTTCAGCAAGCACAGAATTTAAGACTTTTCTCCCTGATAAAGTGGCAATTATGTTTCCTTTTTTTTGCTCGATGAGTTGAATACTTTTCAAAAAAGACAATTTTTCTTCAGAAAAAGAAGAGCCTGATAAATTTTCAAATCGCTTAAAATTAATTCCTTCGTTCAATCTTAAACCCATCATAACCATCTCGGCGGCTTGCTGTTCTTGGGATAACTCAGATAGGGAAGACTCCCCAGAACCCTGATTATCTATCTTTGTAAGCCATTCTTCCGGTGATAAAAATGTTTCGGTAGCGTATCTTTTGCCGTCGATGGTTAGACGACCATGAGCGCCAGGCCCAATACCGATGTAGTCACCATATCGCCAGTACACAAGGTTATGTACGCTTTCTGAGCCTGCTTGCGCATAATTAGAAACTTCATATGCTAAAAAGCCCTTTTCTTCGCATAAGTTTGAGGTAATATCATATAGTTCGGCTGATATATCGTCACTGGGTAATCCTTTAAGTAGCCCGCGATTATACCTGTCACCAAAAGCCGTGTTCTGCTCAATGGTTAACTGATATAATGACATATGGTTGGCACCTAAATCTAAGGCTTGATTTAATTCCATTTCCCATTGTGTCAGTTTTTGGTTTTGCCTTGCATATATTAAATCAAAACTTACAGCTGTGAAGTTTTGCTGAGCAATTTCAAAAGCACACAATGCTTCGCTTACCGTATGAGTTCGCCCTAAAGCTTTTAAGTCTTTTTCGTTTAGTGACTGAATTCCCATAGATATTCTATTCACACCGGCAGATTTGTACGCTTTGAAGTTTTTTGCATCCACTGATCCAGGGTTAGCCTCTAGTGTAACTTCAAAATTATCTTTGGTTGTCCAATGTTTCTGGATCTCATTTAGAATATCGTTGATAACCCACGGCTCGATAAGGCTTGGTGTTCCACCACCGAAGAAAACAGAATCTAAAACTCGGCTTGATGTATTTTTCGAAACTCGGTTTATTTCGCTTAAGTAAGACATAAGCCATTGTTTTTGATCAATATTATTTCTTACATGGCTATTGAAGTCACAGTAAGGACATTTCGCTGCGCAAAAAGGCCAATGGATATAAATCCCAAAGCCTCCATTTTTCCAATCTTCACTCAAAACATGCTCTGGCAAGTTTTTCAAAAGCTATTGATCGATGGCTTATTTTATTCTTACTTTCAAAGCTCATCTCCCCACAGGTAATGTCATATCCGTTAGGTTGAAATATTGGGTCGTATCCATGTCCGTCCAGTCCCCTTGGGGGCCAAACGACTTGACCAGCCAGAACACCTTCGAAGATTTCGTCATGGCCGTCTGGCCATGCCAATACTAAAGTACAGCGGAATTGTGCTAATCGTGGATGTGGTGCAGAAATTTTTGTTAAAGCTTCTTGAGTTTTTTTCATCGCCATAGAAAAATCTCGTCCATCTGGTGTTTCAGCCCAATCTGCAGTGTATACCCCAGGCGCACCGTTCAAGGCGTCAATAGTAATTCCACTATCGTCTGCAAGGGCAGGTAGGCTAGTAATTTTTGATGCAGAATGTGCTTTAATACGAGCGTTTCCTATAAAAGTATCTTCTGTTTCTATGGGTTCTGGCAGGTCAAGTGATTTACTGGATAAAATTTCAACTGATTTTTTTGCAAATAGTGCACGAACCTCATCAAGTTTACCTTCATTGTGTGTCGCAACCACCAATTTCTTACCTTGAAATTTTCGCATCAATTTTGGGAAGCTTTTTGAATATCAAAGAGTTCAGAAGTACCTTTTTCTGCCAAATTGATTAGGCTATTGAGTTCATCCCTAGTATATGTCGCGCCTTCTGCGCTTATTTGGGTTTCAATTATATTTCCACTTTCAAGCATAATGAAGTTTCCGTCTACACCCGCTTCGCTATCTTCAGAATAATCTAGATCTAAGATTGGTTGTCCTGCGTAAATACCACAACTAATTGCAGAAACTGGTGAAATCAAAGGATCTGTAGATAATGTGCCAGAATCTAATAACTTATTTATTGCTAAACGCAGTGCTAACCAACCACCAGTAATTGACGCACAGCGCGTTCCACCATCTGCTTGTATTACGTCACAATCGATTGTTATCTGTCTTTCACCTAAAGAAAGCCTATCAACACCGGCTCGTAAAGATCGTCCGATAAGCCTTTGGATTTCAACTGTTCGACCACCTTGCTTACCTGAAGCTGCTTCCCTTCGCATTCTGGAACCGGTTGATCTTGGTAACATACCATATTCAGCAGTGACCCACCCCATACCAGATCCTTTAATAAATGGTGGAACTCTGTCTTCTACTGTCGCTGTACATATAACATGAGTGCTGCCCATTTTAATTATGCAACTTCCTTCAGCATGCATAGTTATATTTGTTTCGATTGAAACGTTTCTCATTTCGTCAAGTTTTCGACCAGATGGGCGCATTTTAAATCCTTTCAACTTTAATTTGGAAATACATCTCGATTAAGTGAAATTGCAACCCTGTTTGAAGTTTTTCATTAGGCTAATTGAAATATATAAGCTAAAACACGTCCCGATGATTGAAAAAAAAGAAATTCTTGAGGAAATGAACAACCGCTCGCGTGAAGTATTTCGTAGGGTGGTAGAAGGTTATTTGGCAGATGGTGAGCCTGTTGGATCAAGAACCCTTTCGCGTGAATTTAGTGAAGACATTTCAGCTGCAACAATTAGAAATGTTATGCAAGACCTAGAGTTTTTAGGACTAC
>CAYMIR010000039.1:0-10487 GCA_964390655.1 uncultured Marinovum sp. | reverse complement strand
ATTATTTTTTTTGATTTCTCGGATATGATTAAGTAGAATTTCATTTTTAAAGAAATTCTTATTTTCTATCTCTAGATCTATTTGACCTAAATCCATTGAGATTATTCTGCCAGCACCAATATTCATATGTCCCACTTCTGAGTTGCCCATTTGGCCTTTTGGCAATCCAACATCTAACCCATGGGTTATAAGTGTCGTTTTCGGGCAAGTTTGCCATAAATGATCAAAATTGGGCGTTTTTGCTAGCACTGGAGCATTGCTAATTTTATTTTCGGAAAAACCCCATCCATCCAAGATGCATAAAACTACAGGCGGCATTAAATTTCTACCATAATAAATAAGTTATTGTTTTATATATGATTTTAAAAGCTTTCTCAACCGTACCATTGTTTGTTTTTAAATGAAGGGCACAAACGGTACGTCGCAGGCTGTCAAAGTTAAGGTTATTAGAATTAGAAATATGTTACGCATTGGTCACTCCCTATGATATGGATTTCCAGCAAGAATAGTTGCTGATCTATATAATTGCTCAGAGAGCATGACACGAGCCAGCATATGTGGCCAGACCATTTTCCCAAATGAGACCTTTAAATTTGCCCTATCAAGTAAACTTTTGTCTAGGCCATCAGCTCCACCAATCACGAAATGGCAATACCCGACACCATCAGTGGCCAAGTCCGAAAGATATTTGGTAAACTCTAGTGAAGATAAAACTAACCCTTTTTCATCAAGGGCAATTATTTTTGAGTTTTTTTGAAAGCTTTTCATTAATAATTTGGCTTCAGACGCAGGTCCGCCGGCTTTTTTGTCTTCAATTTCAACAACTGAATTTAAATAAAGACCAAAAGGCTTTGAAAGTTTAGAAAATCTGGACAAATAATCATCTATCAGTTCTTTCTCTGGTGAATTTCGAAGCCGCCCAATCGCGCTTATTGAAATTTTCATAGAGGACTTTCTAATTTAATTACTGATGGGTTGCCACATTTTTTCTAATTGATAAAACTCACGGACTTCTGGCCTAAATACGTGCACGATTACATCACCTGTATCAATTAAAACCCAGTCTCCTGAGGCCTTCCCCTCAACTTTGCTGGAATGACCCAAATCCTGTTTTATATTATCCACAAGCTTTTCAGAAATAGCGGAAACTTGTCGTGAAGACCTTCCTGAGGCAATGATCATGTAATCGCCAATTGAAGACTTCCCGCGCAGGTCGATCTGCACAATATCTTCCGCTTTATCATTTTCTAGTGATTTTAGAATTCGAGCTAACAGCAATTCGCTTGTTATCTCGTCGGCTGACTTTTTTGTCGCCGGCTGAACCACAGTTTTAACTGCGTCAACAGTAAGTGTCAGAACATTGCCCTCCTTATGTATATTTTTACCTTGACCTTCTGCTTTTTTAGCATGCGTTGAAATAAGTCGTCAACGAGGACGTTTTAATATTTAGACTTTACTGACTTGATAGTTGTTTATTAAAGGCTTAATCAGGTTGTATGAAAGAAATTTTTGATATCGATGACCGTTCTCGATTGCCTTGGCGCTTTCCAAAACTTAACAATCTATACGTCGACATGATCAAGATTACTGATTAATAACCCACCAGTTTAAACTTTCAACATACTGGAGAGTAAGATGACCACTCCTAAAACACTTTATGATAAAATCTGGGATGCACATGTGGCTCATGAGTCAGATGATGGAACTTGCCTATTATATATCGATCGCCATCTTGTTCACGAAGTAACCAGTCCGCAGGCTTTTGAAGGATTGAGAATGTCTGGCAGAGGGGTTAGAGCACCGGATAAAACAATCGCTGTTCCTGATCATAATGTGCCGACAACTATTGATAGGGAGGTTGGTATAGATAACGAAGAAAGTCGTATTCAAGTTGAAGCGCTTGATAAAAATGCGAGAGACTTTGGAGTACATTATTATCCTGTTTCCGATATTCGCCAAGGAATTGTTCATATAGTTGGGCCTGAACAAGGATGGACTTTACCAGGTATGACAGTCGTCTGTGGTGATAGTCATACTGCAACGCACGGTGCATTTGGTGCTTTAGCGCATGGGATCGGAACATCGGAAGTTGAGCATGTTCTGGCTACTCAAACCTTAATTCAGAAGAAGTCAAAAAATATGAAAGTTGAAATTAAGGGTAAATTACGGCCAGGGGTTACTGCTAAGGATATTACATTATCGGTAATAGGTGCAACGGGGACTGCCGGTGGTACGGGTTACGTAATTGAATATTGTGGGGAAGCTATTCGAGACCTTTCAATGGAAGGGAGAATGACTGTTTGTAATATGGCAATTGAAGGAGGCGCGCGCGCCGGGTTGATTGCACCTGATGAAAAAACCTTTGAATATTGTAAAGGCCGCCCGCATGCTCCTAAAGGTGCAGCTTGGGAACAGGCAGTGGAGTATTGGAAGACACTATTTACAGACGAGAGTGCCTACTTTGATAAAATAATAGAAATAAATGGCCAAGATATAGCCCCAGTTGTTACTTGGGGGACTTCCCCGGAGGATGTGCTGCCAATTACTGAAAATGTTCCAGCGCCTGAAAGCTTTCAAGGGGGTAAAATAGAAGCCGTAAAAAGATCGCTCGATTATATGGGACTTTCAGTGGGACAAAAACTTACCGATATTAAAATTGATGCCGTTTTTATTGGCTCATGCACGAATGGCCGTATCGAAGATTTACGTGCTGCTGCAGAAATACTTGAAGGAAAAAAAGTGAAGGATGGTATGCGAGCTATGGTGGTCCCGGGGTCAGGTCTTGTGCGAGCCCAAGCGGAAGAAGAGGGTTTGGCTGATATATTTAAAAAAGCAGGTTTCGAATGGCGCTTAGCTGGGTGTTCAATGTGCTTGGCCATGAACCCAGACCAATTGAGCGAAGGTGAGAGATGTGCTTCAACCTCGAACCGTAACTTTGAAGGTCGGCAAGGCTATAAAGGGCGTACGCATTTGGTATCACCAGCCATGGCAGCAGCAGCAGCAGTCACTGGGTATTTAACTGACGTGCGGGAGATGATTTGATGGAAAAGTTTGAAAAATTTAGCGGTATTGCTGCGCCAATGCCCTTGGTCAATATTGACACAGACATGATAATACCAAAGCAATTCTTAAAAACTATAAAGCGTTCCGGCCTCGGTGTTAATGCATTTGCAGAAATGCGATATAAGGCTGACGGATCAGAAGTTGAGGATTTTGTTTTGAATAAACCAGCATACAGAGAGGCCAGTATTTTAATTGCTGGTGATAATTTTGGCTGTGGTTCCTCGCGTGAGCACGCTCCTTGGGCTTTATCTGATTTTGGGATTAAGGTTGTTGTATCTACGTCTTTTGCAGACATTTTTTTTAACAATTGTTTTAAGAATGGAATGTTGCCTGTTATTTTACCTGCAGAACAAGTTGAAATTCTGATGAATGACTCGGAAAAGGGTTCGAATGCTCGTATCGAAGTAGACCTGGAAGCTCAAACAATAACATCTTCGGATGGGAATGTTATTTCTTTTGATGTAGACCCATTTAAGAAACATTGCTTGCTTAACGGATTAGACGATATTGGTCTAACAATGGAAAAATCATCTAGCATTGAAGCCTTTGAGAAAAAATTAGAAATTGAACAACCTTGGTTATGAACAAATAAATCCTCAAGTAAACATCATGTTTGATGTAAAATTCCCATAAGACAAATCAGAACTTTTGATTAAAATATTTGTAAGGACGCTTAAAATGACTAACCCATCCATTCTCATTTTGCCCGGTGACGGAATTGGACCTGAAGTAATGAAAGAAGTTCGTAAGGTGATTGATTGGTATGGTACAAAATTGGGCCTGGCTTTTGATGTCTCTGAAGATCTAGTTGGTGGGGTTGCATATGACGCCCATGGGACGCCCTTGCATGACTCTACATTAGCAAAAGCTCAAGAGGTTGACGCGGTTTTATTGGGAGCTGTAGGTGGGCCTGACTACGATAATTTGGATTTTAGTGTTAAACCGGAGCGAGGATTACTAAGACTACGCAAAGAAATGGACTTATTTGCTAACTTGCGGCCAGCTCAGTGTTTTAACGCTCTTGCAGATTTTTCTTCACTGAAAACAGAAGTTGTCTCAGGCCTCGATATTATGATTGTTCGTGAACTTACCTCAGGAATTTATTTCGGTGAACCGCGTGGTATCATTGAAGAAGGCAACGAGCGTGTTGGCATCAACACTCAAAGATATACCGAAAGTGAGATTGACCGTGTTGCCCGATCAGCATTTGAACTTGCAAGGCGACGAGGCAACAAAGTCTGCTCAATGGAAAAAGCAAATGTGATGGAATCGGGAGTTCTCTGGCGTGAAGTGGTCCAGAAAGTCCATGACGAGGATTATCAGGATGTTGAGCTTTCTCATATGTATGCTGATGCAGGAGCGATGCAATTGTGCCGCTGGCCGAAACAATTTGATGTTATTGTAACCGATAACTTGTTTGGTGATCTATTATCGGATGCTGCTGCAATGCTGACAGGTTCGCTTGGGATGTTGCCATCAGCATCTTTAGGCGCTCCAATGGCTAATGGTCGACCTAAGGCCTTATATGAACCAGTTCATGGATCAGCTCCTGACATTGCTGGAGAAGGCAAAGCAAATCCTATTGCTTGTATTTTAAGTTTTGCAATGGCGCTCAGGTATTCTTTTGATGAAGGTAAAGAGGCAGATCGGTTAGAGGCAGCAGTGGAAAGTGTTCTTGCAGATGGCTACCGAACGGCCGATTTGCTTGGGGAAGAGGGGGTTGATCCTGTGACGACACAGCAAATGGGCGATGCTATTTTGGCGGCTTTAAATTCTACTTTGTAGAAGTTTTTAAAATACTCGGTAAAATTTAATTTAATGACTTGGTATAATGAATACAGCACTTTTGGTAATAGACGTTCAAAATGATTTTTGTCCGGCTGGAGCATTAGAAGTTTCAGGCGGTGATGAGATTATATCTGATATCAATCAGGAAATGAAAAAATATGATTGTGTTGTCCTCACTCAAGATTGGCATCCAAAAGGGCATTCGTCCTTCGCCATGAGCCATAAGGGCAAAAAACCACTTGATGTGATTCAAATGCCTTATGGAGATCAAATTTTGTGGCCTGAACACTGCGTTCAAGGTAGTAGGGGAGCCGAATTTCATTGTAAATTAGATACAGGCCAAGCCAATGCAGTCATAAGAAAAGGCTTGAACCCGCTGATAGATAGTTACTCGGCTTTCTTTGAAAATGACCGCAGAACTGCAACTGGTTTAGATGGTTATTTCAAATCGCTTGGAATAGAAAAAATTAATTTGGTTGGCTTAGCGACCGATTTCTGTGTAAATTATTCTGCGCAAGATGCTGCAAAGTTAGGATATCAAGTTTCAGTTTTTGAACGGATGTGTAAGGCCATAGATCTAAATGGATCTCTTGAGTTAGCGAGAACTGATATGCGTGACTGTGGAGTGGAGTTAGTTTAATGGTTGATATCGCTAGGCGCGTTTGGAACCATAAGTGGAAAATTGATCCTATCGTAAGATCACTTTTGGATACAGATTTTTATAAACTACTGATGTGCCAGTCAATTTTTAGAAATAAACCTGATACCTCTGTAACATTTAGTCTGCTAAACAGAAGCAAGAATATAAAATTAGCAGAACTTATAGATGAGGGTGAGCTTAGGGAACAACTCGATCATATACGTAGTTTATCTTTGTCTAGAGGTGAAAGTACTTGGTTGCGTGGTAATACATTTTACGGGAAACGGCAGATGTTTCGCTCTGACTTTATGGAGTGGTTTGAAAACTTAAAATTACCCCCTTATCACTTGGGAAAAAAGTCTGGTCAGTATGAGCTCACTTTTGAGGGTTCATGGCCTGAAGTCATGCTTTGGGAGGTTCCCGCCCTTTCAGTTTTGATGGAATTGAGAGGCCGAACTGTTTTAAATAAAATGGCAAAGTTTGAATTAGAAGTTTTGTATGCGCGTGCAATGACCAAGCTCTGGGAAAAAATAGAAAATTTAAAGGATATTGAAGATTTAAAAATAGCGGATTTTGGAACGCGTAGAAGACACTCTTTCCTTTGGCAGGATTGGGCTGTTCAGGCAATGTTAGAAGGTTTAGAGGATAAGTTTATAGGTACCTCAAACTGTTTGATTGCCAGGAATCGAGATATCGAAGCAATTGGAACCAACGCTCATGAGCTTCCAATGATTTATTCTGCTTTAGCTGAAAATGATGAAGAGCTTTCTAATGCGCCATATCAAGTATTAGCAGATTGGCATGAGGAACATGACGGAAATCTACGCATTATCTTACCCGATACATATGGCACAGAGGCTTTTTTAAAAAGAGCGCCCGATTGGTTGAAGCAGTGGACGGGAATACGAATTGATAGTGGCGACCCCGTTGAGGGTGCTGAAGCGGCTATCGCTTGGTGGAAAGACAAGGGAGAAAATCCCGAAGATAAGTTGGTTATTTTTTCTGACGGCTTGGATACTCCAATAATTAGAGATTTACATCAAAAGTTTAATGGACGGGTAAAAGTTTCATTTGGCTGGGGAACAAACTTAACAAATGACTTTCGAGGGCTTGTTTCAGACGGGTCGCTGGATGCGTTTTCACTTGTTTGCAAACCTATAAAAGCTAATGAACAGTCAACTGTAAAACTATCTGATAATTTAAATAAAGCTATGGGACCTTCTGAAGAAATAAATCGCTACAAGCGCGTATTCGGCATTGGGCATCAAAAATCATTTGATATTTTTGTCTAGTTTAGAGTGGTACGTTTAAAATGTATCCGGTAATTCGCATGGCCAAAGAATTTTGGGTAAACAGAAATGCTGGGCCAATAAATCTGGGTAAATTTCATATTTCACATCATATATGTTGGCCCTGGGATTTAGATTTATGGCTGGAATTGAATAATGGACGTACTCTAACACTTTACGATTTAGGTAGGCTAGTCCTCGCTAAACGCTGTGGCTTACTTTCATTATTAAAAACCAAGCGTTGGAGTATGACGATGGCTGGCGCCTCGGTCCGATATCGTCGGCGTGTTAAGGTTTTCGAGCGGTTTGAGATGCGTAGCAGAGGTTTATGTTGGGACGACCGGTTTTTTTATATTGAGCAATCTATTTGGAAAAAAAATGGAGAGTGTGCTGGTCATATAGTCTATCGAAGTGCGTTTGTTGATAACGTTGGAATTATAAGCCCCGATAAAGTAATAGAAGAATTAGGAGTAAATGTGGAGCGACCTCAAATACCAAGCTGGGTTGCGAGTTGGATTGAAGCTGAAAATAATCGCCCATGGCCACCCGATAAAGAATAGCTTGGTATAAATTTGTAAATAATGTTTAAGTGATATGAGTTATCTTGGAGATTGCTAATGTCACAACGTAAGCGCATTTGGGGTTGGTTTTTTTATGACTGGGCGTGCCAGCCATTTTACACATTAATGCTAACTTTCTTCTTTGCACCTTACTTTGCAACCGTGGCTGCAGACTATTTTATGGCATCAGGTATGGAGACAGAGGTTTCCAAAGCAAAAGCACAGACCATGTGGTCGATCTGCCTTTCCGCGTCTGGCCTATTTATAGGCATTAGTGCTCCAATCTTAGGAGCAATCGCAGATACATCAGGCCGCCGTATGCCCTGGATATATGTTTTCTCTGTGATGTTGATATTTGGTGCTTTGGGAACATGGGTCGGTGTTCCAGATGGATCGAATTTAACCCTAATGCTGTACTTTTTTGCGCTGGGATACATTGGTACTGAGTTTGCTTTGATATTTACTAATGCTCAATTAACCACCTTGGGTAGCCAGAGTGAGATTGGAAAAATTTCTGGTTCAGGATTTGGTTTTGGATACTTAGGCGGCGTCTTTGCCCTAGCTATTGCTCTTTTGTTTTTAGTCGAGCAGCCTAATGGCAAAACATTTATGTTGGGGATTGAGCCTCTTTTTGGATTTTTAGATCCAGAGCAAATGGAAGGCACTCGCTTTGTTGGGCCACTTGCAGCAATATGGTTTGTCATTTTTGCAATACCATATTTTAGAAATATTAAAGATGACCCTGCTCTCTTAGATAAGATTAATGTTGGTAAGGGGTTGAGAGATCTAATGCAATTGTTAAAGGGTCTTAGGTCTAGGCGTAGCATGAGCGCCTACCTTGTTTCTTCAATGTTTTACAGAGATGCGATGAACGGGCTCTATAGTTTTGGTGGGGTATATGCAGCACTTGTCCTCGATTGGACAATAACTCAGCTGGGAGTATTTGGAATAGTTGCGGCTCTCGGTGCCGCACTTTTTAGTTGGCTTGGTGGAAAGGCAGATAGCTTACTCGGTCCAAAGCCTGTCATTACTTTTTGCATATACGTAATGATAATTGTTTGCGTAACTATAGTTGGGATGACACCTAATTCACTATTTGGAATCCAATTAGTAGAAGGCTCAACGTTACCGGATACTATATTCATGATTTGTGGTGTTTTAATTGGTGGTTTTGGAGGAGCTATGCAGGCTGCTAGCCGTACTATGATGGTCAGGCATACCACAATAGAGCGAGCAACCGAGGCTTTTGGTTTATATGGTTTAATGGGCAGAGCAACAGCTTTTCTAGCGCCTACATTAATTGGGATAGTCACAGCAATTACGCAAAGTCCGCGAATTGGTGTTTCTCCTCTAATAGGACTTTTTATCATTGGTTTAATTATTTTGATGTGGGTTGATGCTGATGGTGAGACAACTAGTTAAATTAATAAGCTCTTTTAATCTTGCTATATTTTTGAGTTTTACATCGTTTCCATTGCTTGCGGCATCGGTGAGTCAAAACTCTCCCGGCGAGGCGAGGGATTATTTCGGTAAGTTTTCTAAACCATCAAAACAATCATCTAGCCCAATAGGTGGTTATTCATTTGGATGTTTAGCCGGGGGTCAAGTTTTACCAGAGAGTGGTCCCACGTGGCAGGCAATGCGGCTCTCACGTAATAGAAACTGGGGTCATCCAGTTTTATTGGATTACTTGGTAAAGCTTTCAGAAAAGGCCGCTGAATTAAAAGGTTGGAAAGGTCTTTATATAGGCGATCTTGCACAACCTAGAGGCGGGCAAATGGTATCTGGCCATGCCAGTCATCAAACTGGATTAGATGTTGATATTTGGATGTTACCAGCAAATAATTTGAAATTGACAAGAACTGAGCGTGAAAATATTAGTTCTATCTCATTACGCAAATCAAAAGGTGCATACGTCAATGACTCTTGGACAACAGAGCACCATAAATTGCTACGCGCAGCAGCTAGTGACCCACGCGTCGAGAGGATTTTTGTTTTTCCAGGTGCGAAGGTTAAAATGTGTCGGGATGAGAAAGGAAATAGAGATTGGCTTAGAAAAATCAGACCTTGGTACGGACATCACTATCACTTCCATGTGAGATTAAAGTGTCCAAATGATGCTAGCGAGTGCGTAAACCAGCATCCCCCACCTTTAGGCGATGGTTGTGGCGAAGCTGAAAAGTGGGTTAAGAATATTCTAAACCCACCAAAGAGAGACCCTAATGCACCAAAGCCAAAGCCAAAGCCTCCACTTACACTAAAACGTATACCAGAACAGTGTATTGCAGTCTTGAATGCGCCAGATGTTAGTTCTAATTAATTCTGCTTGTTAATGGATTGAAACGAGATTAAGAAACAATCTCCCCCGATTTGTGGGGGTCAAGTCTCCGAACACCTTGAGAAAACGGATTATAAAATGAACAAGCTTTTTCCTGGCATTTTTGCCATGGCTATAATAGTCGTAGCCTCTAATATTTTAGTGCAGTTTTTTATAGGTAATTGGCTCACCTGGGGAGCGTTTACCTATCCATTTGCATTTTTAGTTACTGATCTTATCAACAGAATGTATGGTCCAGCAGATGCGCGGCGGGTCGTCTTTTTTGGGTTTGTTGTTGGTATTGTGTGCTCCCTAATTGGCACACAAATTAATATAGAAATTGCGCCCGAATTTATGGCCCCAGCGGTTACAATTAGAATAGCAATCGGATCTGCCACGGCATTTCTCTGCGCTCAGTTATTGGATGTGACAATTTTTGATCGGCTTAGGCATGGGACTTGGTGGAGTGCACCCTTAGTTTCCACGTTGATTGGTTCAACTCTAGATACTGTTCTATTTTTCTTTATTTCTTTTTCGTTAATGGCTACAAGCCTGCTTGGAAGCGATCATAACATCGATTTTTTTAATGAAATCGTAATTGGGCCTCTAGGCTTTGAACAAACCCGTTGGATCGCAACAGCCATGGTGGACTGGTCGGTTAAAGTATCCATAGCCTTGCTTGCACTGATCCCGTTCAGATTGATCATTATTTCCTATCACGCTCGAAATATTTAGCTTTTGACATTTTCAATTTTTGTGTCAATCTGTGGATAAGTGAAACAAATGAAAGGAGGTGGTCCAGTGTCTAAAGAGGTATTGGAGAGAGGTGT
>CAYMIR010000038.1:0-10506 GCA_964390655.1 uncultured Marinovum sp. | reverse complement strand
TGGTCTTTTCCATAAGCAACAAGACCTATTGTTTTTATGGTATCTGCTTTTAGTTTTCTTGGCATGAGGGTAGCGGATTTTTCAAACTCTTCAAATGGTATTACCACTTCTTCCCATTTATCGTTTGTTTGAAAATTTGCAGTATAATAATGCCAAGGAAGGCGCGCAGAGGCGTTTCTTATATGAAGATAGTAGATTTCTCCATTTCCTTTTACTTTAATTTTTATTCCCTTTTTCCCCTTGGCTTCGCTTGGATTTATTCTGGTCCTGACTTGAATAAAGCCTCCGTTATTTTTTGTAGAAACCTTTCCAGTTAGTCTTATCGCGCCATCGGAGAAGTTGGCAGTCCCTTGGGAGACGCCTCCCATAACCGTATCCGCCAAATATGCCCAGTTATTTTCATAAACCATATTTTTTGGAAATACTGCACTACTCATAGCTAATAATAATACGGTGGCGTAAAAAATTTGATAGAAAAATTTTGTCATGTTTGTGCCCAAACCAAACTTGTTTATGGACAAAATAGTTTTGTTGGTAAATAAAACCAGCAATTTACCTTTTAGGAAAGTAAGTCTTGAAGAGATACATCGCCAAAAGTTTATTTTTATTCGTATTTCTAGGAGGTTGCTCTTTTAAACCAATACAGCAGGCTGGGAGCAATGCACTTGCTGAAGCAATTTGTCTTTATGAAAAAAAAATTGATTATGGCAATAAAGATTTTGGTCGATGTTTGGAAAGCTTAGCAAGGTGATTTTGATATTTAATTTCGTACTAGCAAATTTTACGAAATGATTTTATCGCGTAATCGGAATAAATTGTGTCCAAAGTAGGTAGCCAATTTAATGGCTACCCACCCATTTCAGGCTTCGATTAAAACTTAAAAGCTACACTGGCACCGATTGTCATTACACTGCTATCATTCAAAACCGCGCCTAGTCCTCCAGTCGTTGAGTCTCCACGCATGGAGTAGTTAATACCACCACTTAAATCTGCATTTTCTGCGATTGCGTATTTTCCTCCAAAACTAATAGATCTATTTGCTCCCGTTGGAGAGAGTTCAGATGTATCATTTCCGTCCCCACCATCGTAAAATGCAGATAGTGATAGCGACAATTCGTCATTTATTTTTCTACCAACACCCAGTGAGTAAGAGATCCCATCTTCAAAAGTGGATAATGCTGCAGTTCCACCTCCGGCAGCAACTGATAATGGGACGTTCACTTGATTATCTTCCCAATTTGAGCTTCTTATATTACCGAAAAGCAAAGTATCTTCTGCGATTCCACTTTGAAAATGCAGGGTTATAGCGTCGCCTATACTTGCAACACTTGTTCCCGTTGCTGCTGGAATAATTCCACTACCGGTGGTTGCTATTTTTAAATCAATGTCATCTTCTATCATTAGAGATACTCTCAATGCTATGTCAGGCATTTCATAGGCGGCACCATAAACCATTCCCATCTCTGAAGTTTCTGAAAGTGTCCAAGTTGAAGTTTCATCTAGTGTCCCATTACCATCAAGATCCCTTGCGACTTTTGCAACCGCACCATCATTTACGGTAGTTCTCTTTAACCCACCAAAAACTGAAATATTATCATTTATGTTATATTTGCCCAAAGCGGCAAGCGTTGGCATTTTAAGATCTGCACCGATCGTAACATTTGCAGAAGTTCCGAGCCCAGAAATTGTTCCCCAGTCAATTAAAACCCCATTCCCGCTGTCAGTATAAAATAACCCTAAATCTATTTTATCGTTTATTGACGTTTTTACCGAGAGGTTTACGGCTGAAAAACTAGGTGCCACATCGAGCCCGGACTCTAAATTGAGTAATGCGGTTCCTGACGTGGCTCCAATTGATGGGCTGACCCTAGCAAAACTAGCACTTGCTGTATTTCCATCTCCAAACAAAAATCCTGGATCAATATTAAACCGCTCTAGACCCTCGGCATTCGCAGATAAAGGTGCAGCCATCAAAGCTAAACTACTCAAAATCTTTATATGTTTCATAATTACCTCCCTGAAACTTGAGATGACACTAAGCAGTTTTCTTGATTAAGTAAATTTTAATTTTATTCTTTTTTACATTGATTTACGAATAGTGCTATCTATCTTTCACACTATCTATCACTAAAAGTTAGTTTAATTGGGGTTAGTCATGAAATACGTAGTTTCTTTTTCGTTGTTAATGTTAATTACAGCCTGTGCTCCAAATGTTGAAATTTCTTCTGAACAGCCGGGCCAAAAGCAAACAATCGGAACGCTCTCGGGCATGATAATTGGCGGCGCTTTGGCAAATGATATGGCTGGGAAAAGTAAAAACAAAGGTATTGCAACAGTTCTGGGAGCCTTTGTGGGTGGTGCCATTGGTCAAAATATAGGCGCACAATTAGATGAAAGAGATCGTTTACTTGCTGGCGAAGCGTACAATACGGCTCTAGAATTTAATCCCACGGACAAGGCTGCTGAGTGGCGAAACCCCGATACAGGAAACTATGGCCGTGTCATACCGGTTACAACGTATCGAAAAAATGGCCGATATTGTAGAGAATTCACGCAAGAAATTTTTATTGGTGGCGAAAAGCAAACTGGTTATGGCCGCGCATGTAGACAGCCTGATGGTTCTTGGGAAATTATAGGTTAAGGTTTTAAGGTAAGAGACTTAACCAAACCCAAACTGTACCAATTGACAGGGCGGTTGATAACAAAACGCCTGTTGATGCCACGCGTTTGGCTGTACCGTACATATTTGCAAAAACGTAAGTGTTTATACCAGGTGCCATTGCAGCTGTGATAACAGCGGATCTCATTTGGGCATCATTTAAGTTAAGTTGGTGCCCAAAACCCCAAACAATTGCTGGATGAATGATTAAAGAAACAGCACAAATCATAATTATAGGTCCGGCATCTCCTTCCGGTCGATATTGATAAAGAATTCCACCCATTCCAAATAACGCCGCTGGCAAAGCGACTCCTGTTATCATATCAACAGATGCCTGTATCGATTTAGCTAAATTAACCCCAAAAATATTAACTAGGAAACCCAACACTATGCCTATCACCAAAGCATTGCTAAACATGGCCTTTAATATTATCACGCTTTTTCTACTTACTGATTTTTCTGTGCTTTTGATCATTTCCATGACAGTGATGCCGAGAAAGTAACAAAATGGGGCATGGATCGACACAATTGCAAAATTGTGTTGCAATGCATTGTTGCCATAAGCCCTTTCGGTAATCGGAAGTCCTAGCATAACGGAGTTTGAAAAAAGACAGCAAAATCCAATTGCAACGGAGTCTTCTAATGGCCGATTAAAAATAAAATGAGAAGCCAAGAACCCTATAATGAAGCCAGCTGTTGCCCCAATATAAAAACTGAAAAATAAATTTAGATTGAAAATATTAAGTAAATCGACCTTTGAAATTGCGTTAAATAGCAGAACCGGGATCGCAAAATTTTGTGTAAATTTCATAAGACCGTCGATAGTATCGATGGAAAATAATTTTATCCAAACTGTGCAATAACCGAAGCCGATTATCAAAAATACTGGAATAATTACGTCTAAAAGTGAGGACATTTATTGTTTTTCGGTCTTACTAGACGATTTTATTCTCATACCGTCATACGCTGGTTCTACATTACTCGGTAATTCATTAAGAAGCGTTTCATAATCCATATCTATATGCATATTTGTTAATATGCCTTTTCCAACACCGGACTCTTTTATCCATTCTAGACTTTGACTTAGGTGGGTGTGGGATTGGTGAGGAGTGCGTCTCAGGGCATCCAAAATCCAAGTATTTGTCTTTTTTACTTGCTTCCAAGCCATTTCATTCATTTCGGATATATCGGGTATGTAGGCAACATCATTTATTCTAAAACCTAACGAAGTTATTGTGCCATGTTGGACATCAAATGGGTTGAATGTTATTTCTCCACCTGGTCCCTGAATAGAAAATTGACCGTCGATTGTCGACATTTCTAATATCGGTGGATAGGGCGATCCTTCAGCCTGAACAAATGTATAGCCAAATTTTTGCAAAAGCTCTTTTTGAGTCTTGGTGTCTGCCCAAACGTTTATTCTTTTCCGCATGTTAAAAAATATCATGCGAAGATCATCTATCCCATGAACATGGTCTGCATGTTCGTGAGTGTATACCACTCCATCTAATTTTCCAACATTAGCTGTAAGTAATTGGTTCCTCATATCGGGTGAAGTATCGATCAAAACTCGCGTTATTCCTTCGTTGCCTGCAAGTTCCACCAAAAGTGAGCACCTAGATCGTTGATTTTTGATGTTTTTAGGATCACAGTCTCCCCAGTGCCCCCCTAGGCGCGGAACTCCACCTGATGAACCACAACCAAGGATAGTAAATGAAAGATTAGCCATCATGCAGCTGGCCTTTGTGTGATGGCTTTTGTAAATAGCCTTTCAAAGTTTTTCTCTATTTGTCGCGCAAACTGTTCATATGAGATATCAAATATTTCTGCACCCTTCTGAGCGGTTAAAGCTGCATATGCCGGCTCATTTCTTTTCCCTCGGTATGGAGGAGGCGCTAGATATGGACTATCTGTTTCTACTAAGATCTGATCTATCGGTGCCAAAGAAAAAATATCGCGCAGTTCGTTACTTTTAGGAAAGGTAACTATTCCAGACATAGATAAGAAAAACCCTAAATTCAGCATTTTTATTGCCAATTCTCTCCCAGAAGAAAAACAATGCATCACACAACTAAATTCAGCATTTTTATATTCACCTTCTAATATTTCTGACATGTCTTTATCCGCCGAACGCGAATGTATAATTAAAGGTAAGTTACTTCTTTGGGCTGCTTCAATATGCAGCAAAAGGCTTTTCTTTTGCTCAGTTTCTGTTTCTTTGGTGTAATAGTAATCAAGTCCAGTTTCGCCAATACCAACAAATTTTGGATGCTCTGCTATTTCTAAAAGATCAGTTACAGTTATCAGAGGTTGCTGATGTGCATTCATTGGATGTGTTCCAGCGGCATATAAAACGCATTCAAATTTTTCTGCTATATTTCTGACCTTTGGCTCATCCTTTAATTGGGTGCAAATTGTGACGATTCGGCCTACACCTGACCGTAACGCATTTTCTATCGTTTCCTCTAAATTATCCTCAAAATCTGAAAAATCTAAATGACAATGGCTATCTGTGATTAATGGTACACTCATTTTGTTTTTTATCTAACCGTTTTGGCGCAATCTTCTATTCTAAAAAACGTATCTAGGATCAGTGGGCCCGGGTCAAGGTTGACTGCTAGGCCATGTTTCAGATTTTCTGATTGAGTTTGAGCTAACTCTGCCCATTTCCATGCAATAGCTGGAGTCGGGCATAGTTTTTCAAAAATCTCTTTTTCATCTTCAAGAATTATTTCTGCAGAATTATGTCCAGTTATTCCAGCTTTTGAAATGCGGGCGATTACCGTGTTTAGAAGTTCAATAACGAGTTCTAGCCTGCTCCTATTTTTAGTGCCTGTAAATGTTCCAACGAATTTCTCAAGTTCAAAGCCATTGAGATTTGGCAGCTGATTTAGGAAAGACAGTATAGTTCGATATAAGCCAGCCCCATCGTGTTCTAACAAACGGATTGAATTTCCGACAGATCCAGCAGCCAATAATGAATAAGTAGCGCCTTCATTTTCAGGGACACTCAAATTTATTTGTCTCAAAGCATTTATCAGATCGCTTTCTGTAAGGTTGCGGAGCCGCAATTCCCTGCAACGTGATTTTATAGTTGGAAGTAAACTTTGAGGATTGTGACTTATGATCAGAAAGACAGTATTTTTTGGTGGCTCCTCAAGAGTTTTTAGTAGAGCGTTTGCGGCATTAATATTTAAATCGTCCGCACAGTCAATTATTGCAACTCGACCACCACCGTCGCTGACCGAAAGAGAAAAAAAATTATTTAAGTGCCTTACTTCGTCCACCCGTATATTTGATCTAAAAATTTTTCTTTTTTCGTCAAAACTTTTCCTTAGAACCGCAAGCCTTGGCTCGGATTCCGCCATAATTCTTGCTGTAATAGTACTTTTAAGATGTTCAGCTAATTCAATATTTTTATTTCCGTCAGAAATATCAAAAAAGCCATTTGTTTGAATATTATTAATGGGTTGAGTTAATAAAAACTTTGCCATTCGCCAGGCTAAGGTTGCTTTTCCAATTCCTTTTGGCCCGGTAATTAACCAACCGTGATGAAGTTTTCCGGATTTGTAGCAATTTATAAATTCTTGCTCTGAAAAATCATGACCAAATAAAGTTTCAGTGACTTTAGGGTGAGGATATCCAGCAATTTGATCCGATAAAATCAAATTATTTTCAGTCATGACAGCTTGGCTTTTACTAATGAACAAATATCTTGTGCCAGTCCGTCTACTGATTGCTGACCATTAACGAGTTCTATTCGGTTGCTAAATTCTTTTGCCAGTTCAATAAAACCTTGCCGCATTTTCATTTGCAACTCTACACCAAAGTCTTCAAAACGCTCTTCAGAAGTTTTTCTAGATTTTGCTCTTTTGAGGCTAATTTCTGGATCGATATCAATTATTATGGTTAGATCGGGATCGTGATTTATGACTTTTGCATTCAGCATATCTACCAAAGTTCTTAGATTAGGGCCGCGCATACCTTGATACATTCTTGTGCTATCAGTAAACCTATCACAAAGCACAATCTTACCATCATCTATAGCGGGTAAAATAATACGCTCTAAATGATCTCTCCGAGCAGCTGTAAAGAGAAGGATTTCTGTTTCCGCTGACCATCTATCAACCTGTCCTCGTAGTAAAAGATTTCTTATTTCTTCTCCGCCTACAGACCCACCCGGTTCTCTGGTAATAATTACGTCAAAGTCAAGGTTCTCTAAAAACCGGGCTAGCTTTTTGATTTGTGTCGATTTACCTGACCCATCAATTCCTTCAAATGAAATAAAGTAACCTTTGTCCTTCACAAACTTCCCTCTGTGTCTGTGAAAAGCCTATTAAATAGATATTGGCCTGCTGTTCTTACTTTCACAAAAAAGCCACCTGAGAAAACATTATTTCCTGCAAGCAGAGCGTGACGAGTTTCTGGTAAGTCTGCGGACCTAATTACGAGTTCAGCTATTCTATCTCCCTTTTTGATAGGGGCTTTAATGGGCCCAATATATTCTACTGAGAATAAAGGTCCTGTTGATGATAAAACAGGCAACATAACATTTAAATCTTTCTCTAAAACCAAGCTTACATTTCTCGATTTTCCATTCCACACTTTTGCGTTTCCAATCTCGGAGCCACCTGTGGCAAATTTTTCCACCACAAATTGCCGAAACGCCCAATTAACGATAGTTTCAGCCTCTTGCGCTCTATCCTCCAAAGTACTCAAACCGGATAATACAAAAATGATTCTGCGCCCATCTTGTTTTGCTGATCCAACCAACCCATAACCTGCCTCCTTCGTGTGCCCAGTTTTTAACCCATCTGCGCCAATCCCTAAACCTAGCAGAGGATTTCTATTTCTGGAGTTTGCTGGTGCACGGCCGTCAAATTCATAAGTCTGCTCGGCAAACATTGGATAGTATTCTGGAAAATCTGTAAATAATTTTTCGGCAAGGATACCAAGATCGCGAACGCTCATTTGATGACCATCAGCGGGCCATCCATTGGAATTTTTAAATGTAGAGTTTCCTAGGCCTAATTGCTTTCCTCTTTGTGTCATAAGTTTTGCAAAGCCTGCTTCTGTGCCATCAGGTGAAAGTGCTTCTGCAATTACAGCACAGGCATCATTTCCGGAAAGAACAATTATCCCACGGATCAAGTCTATAACTGCAACTCGATCCGTCGGGTTTAAGAACATTGTTGAGCCAGTATAGTTGGCTGCATTTTTTGATACTGGTAATTTTTCGTCTAGCCCAAGCCTTCCTGCTTTGATAAATTCAAACGTCATATACAAAGTCATAAGCTTTGACATAGAAGCTGGTGGCAGAGGCAGATCAGCGTTCTTAGATAAAAGAATAGTACCTGAGTTATAATCAACTACGTATGCTGCGCGAGCTTTGGTATCGAAAGAATAAGCCTGAGAAATTAGACATAAACAAAGAAACGCCGAACTGATTATAACTTTAATTACTGACAAAATACGCATCTTTAAATCCAGCCGATCTTATTAATTTTAACATATTTTTTCTGCTATCTGATGTGTTAGCAGGTCCAGCAACCACCCTCCAGTAGGGTTTACCTTTAATTTGAAAGTCAAATACATTTACTGGCAGGTTAAGTTGTACCATTCGTTCTTTAGTCTTATTTGCATTATTTTGAACACCGAATATTCCAACTTGAATGAAAGGCTCCGAAAGTTTTGTTTCGATAACGGCATTGTTTGCTTTGCCAGAAGAAGCAATCTTTGGGGTTGGCGAGGTGCCTTCCGCCAGTTTAACGGCTATTATCTGGACCTTTGTCTGGTTATTTTTGGAGATACCCAAAGCTTTGGCTGCATCTGAGGAAAGGACGGCATTTTCAGTTTCCATTTTTTTTGTTTGTTTAAAAATAGCCCCAACGATTGATTTCCCATTAGAAATATTTTTTATTACCACTCTCTCCGGGCTATCTACATTTGGGTGCGAAATCCAATTGCCGCCAAGTGTCTGTTCTCCGTCCCAAATAACAGACGCCGATATGTCTAAAATCTCAGGCTTTTCATCTAAGCTAAGATTAGCTGTACTTGTAGTTGATTTAGCTTTTTTAGTTAAAGGACTACATCCAACAATCGTACTAACAAGACTTAATAGTAATAAAAATTTTCCAAATGATCTTACACTAAGTAGCAACTTGTATTCCAATCACAAAGGTTTCTTGCATCAATTAAAGTAAACAAATTAACCAAAAATTTCTTTTCTAGTAACCACCTTAGCCTTTCAACCTCTTTGTGAAAAGATCTTGATGCTAAAATATATAAAGATCTGAACTATTCTTTTTCAATTACCATAATGATGTGAATGTAGTCCATTGCGTGGCCGTCTGGGTTTGCAGCAACTTCTGCTTCATATGAATTATAAAATGCATCTACGATTGACTGAGCTTCTTCAGGTGGACGACTACTGAGCGCAGATAGAAAAACAGTTTCCGACCAGCTTCGCATTGTTGGAATAAGAGAGGCTGCGTACTGCTTTGGTGACATTGCGCCTTCTGAGTCCATAAATGCTTTTTGATATGGACATTTTGTTAATTGAGTGCGCGCATGTTTAAGCGTTAGGCCGGCCTTGCTTACAGTGCTCTCGCGATTATTAAACGGCGCTTTGAATTCGTCTAATGTCCTGTAATGTTGTACAAAAGTAGCCTTGCGAAATTCTTCTTGAGTAATCTTACCAGAGTTCAACAGCGCGCGCCAATGTTCGGTGAACTTGTTAAACATAGAATGCCCACCCGTATGGCCAAGATATCGCCCCTCTTCGTCAATACCGAAATTTAACACTATGAATTGTGATCCCGATTGCATTTCTGCAGCACGTGACAGCAGTATTTTTTGCCAATCTTCGGAAGCGCGTTGAGCAAAAAGTGCTCGCTCTTCGGGTTGTCCTCCGACCATATGGACATGATCTTCAATCTCACAGGGTTTTTCCGAAACATAGTGCATGGCAGTTGCAGAAAAACCAAGACTAAGGCTATTGGAAGCCATTAGTTGCCGGTGAAACCCGGTACCGCAACCATGAACGAATACATTTTCATTTTGGATTTGATAGGCATTTGAGGGATCGCCATGCATTCCCTGCATTGTTTTAAATAACGTGGAAAAATCGTTTGATGGCAAATCAGTATACAAAAGTTCAATATGACCCTTATTTCCCTCTTTTCTTAAGCTTGAGACAAGCTCTGCCCAAAGCGCAGCACTGGTTCCTCCATCTGCTGCCCCAAAATCCGCAAATCGCAACAATTCTGTTTGCGGCAGGCTTTTTATTGCATCTTTCATAAGAGGAAGAACACTGTCTATAGCATTTTTTGCTCCCGCGGTTCGCTGCGAATAGTAGCCGCTTGAGCGCATTGCCAAAACATCTTCCATATTAAGCTTTTCTGTCATGCTTTGTAACTTTCCTCTCTATTTGCCTAGATCCTAACTTTATAGATTAGGCCAAAGGTTACAAGTATTCTCCTTTTTACAAATTAGATTAGTTATTGGAGGATAAATCTTTATATTTCCTCTTAAAAGCAAACGCTAATCAAAGAGGTTCTGTTATAACGAATTACGTTACTTATCTTCCACAATAACCCATTTTTTTTTAAAAAATCAATCAAAGTCGTTATTTAAAGTATGTTGCCAAAAATGTTATCAATGTATCAAGGGGTTAAGTAATCGACGTTGTCGCAGTCAAAATTTTTTAACTTAAACTCTTGATAACATCACTAAAAACCAATACTCACCTTCCTGTCGGAGGAGTGGCAGAGTGGTTGAATGCACCGGTCTTGAAAACCGACGTAGGTGAAAGTCTACCGTGGGTTCGAATCCCACCTCCTCCGCCA
>CAYMIR010000037.1:0-10558 GCA_964390655.1 uncultured Marinovum sp. | reverse complement strand
CGTTATAATTGCTAAAATGCCATAAGAAAATTGGTTCAAACTAAACTGCCCTCAACCACTTGGAGAGTGTTAAGTGACAGATCAAAAGAAGGAAAGAGAAAAAAAATTTAAACGATAACATCGGATAATAAAATTGGTTTCCCAGAAATAAACGTTACTGAATAAAATTGTGTCGAAAGCAAACCTAATAAAATATAGCCACCTAAGCAGCACACTTATTTATTGAATTAGCCACAGCCGCTAAAGCTTCATCATAAAAATCAATATTATCATTATTTGAACCGATAGACAGGTAATGTCTCCAGTTCTTTGCCCCGGGCAAACCATGAAATAAACCAGTTATATGACGAGTTACTTGGTGAGGCCTTCCTCCTTTTTCGCAATGCTCTTTTAAATATGAACGCATCGTATCTGCAACATCAAATGGTGATCTAATGACGTCGTCGTTAAAAATAATTTTATCAATTTTTGAAAGAATTTGTGTGGGCTGTTGATAGGCAGATCGACCAATCATTACCCCATCAATTCCCTTGGCAAGTAAATCCTGTACAGCGCTTAGACTTGTCACACCCCCATTGAGCGAAATATGAAGGTTAGGGAACCTTTCTTTCATCCTAAACACTATATCATAATCTAATGGGGGAACTTTTCTGTTTTCCTTTGGGCTTAAACCTTTGAGAATGGCCTTGCGGGCGTGAATTATAATTCGATTTACACCAGCGTCTGATATGTGGCCTAAGAATTCTGGTAGAATTTGTTCAGGATTTTGGTCATCAACTCCAATACGACACTTAACTGTTATGTCTATCGAAGTACTTTTCCGCATCGCTTCGCAGCACGTTGCAACAAGTTTTGGGTTTTTCATCAAAACAGCGCCAAAAGAACCAGATTGGACACGGTCAGAAGGACAGCCAACATTCAGGTTTATTTCATCATAGCCATGAGCGTCGCCAATCGAGGCGGCTTCTGAAAGTTCAATAGGATCAGACCCGCCAAGCTGAAGAGCTAACGGGTGCTCTTCTGCAGAATAATCAAGTAAATGATAAGCCCTACCCTTTACAAGTGCAGCTGCTGCAATCATCTCTGTATATAAAAGAGAATTACTCGTAAACTGTCTATGAAAGTAACGGCAGTGCCTATCAGTCCAGTCCATCATAGGAGCAACACTAAAACGACCTGAATTTTCAATATTTCTTTCTGTTTTATTAGATTTTTTTGAAGCCATGCTTAATACCGAAATTACCGTTTTTGATATATAGTTTTTTCCTCATATTATCCAGATTTACAAGCTAATGGGCTTAAAAGCCTTCAAAATATTCCTAGTTTTTTCAACAAGTGGTCTATGAGTATCCTTCAATATTTGGACACGATCAAAGCGATTGAGATCCTTATTCACAGCCTCACGCAAAGCACTGCCAAAAGAAGATCGTAGTTCTGTTCCAATATTAAATTTACAAATTTTTGAGTTTTGTGATAGATATATCCTTTGCTCAACTGGCACACCAGACCCTCCATGTATTACTAAAGGAATGTCTGTGACCTTTTCGATTGCCCTTATGCGATCTTCATCTAAACCACCTTCATTATTTTCCTGCAGATGAATATTTCCAACTGAAATCGCCATGGCATCGATATTTGTATCTATAGCAAATCTAGATGCTTCCTCTGGGTCAGTTCCTGCGGATGCTTCTCCACCTGAATATCCAACAAATCCTATTTCGCCCTCACAGGAGACACCCGCAGAGTGTGCAATTTCACAAATTTTCGCCGTCTGATCAATATTTTCGTTTAAAGATTTTCTCGAACCATCAAACATTATAGAACTAAAACCACTTTCTACAGCTATTTTACATTCTTCTTCTGAATAACCATGGTCAAGATGAGCTACGACTGACACGCTTGCATTTTCAGCTAAATAATTAAACATTTTTCCTAAAATTGGAAGTGGTGTATGCTGCCTACAAGAAGGTCCCGCTTGAAGAATTACAGCGCAATTTTCTTGCTCAGCAGCCTCAACATAGGCCATCATGTCTTCCCACCCAAGCGTAACTAAACCTGCAACAGCATAGTTATTTTTTAATGCTTTTTGCAATACATCTCTGAGGGTTACCAGCATTACTTAAACTTAGCTACCATATCCATAATACCAGGAATTGTGTGAAGTTGCTCTTCATGTGTAGGTTGAAAATACTGCTTAAGAGATCTTTGACTCAAGCCGCCTAATATCGTGAAATAGTACATTTCATAACCAGGTAAAACAGCACAAGGGTGGTAACCTTTATCAATCAACATCGTTGATCCATCCACAATATGATATGCATCACCAGGTTTATTATCCTCCCTTTGAAGCATTTGCAAACCTGAACCATAGTTAGGTTTGAAACGAAAATTATAAGTTTCGTCATGCCTAGTTTCATCAGGTAGTCGATCTGTATCATGCTTATGACTTGGAAACCCGGACCATCCTCCCTGCCCAACTGTAAATAATTCACTGATAAGTAATTTGCCTACTTTACCGTGCTGATTTGCTCCCAATATATGTTTGATTTTGCGGTGTGTTTTAGTCTCGTCGGAACCATATTGAACGAGATCTATTTCAGCTTCTCGAACATCAAAAGGCTCTAGCACCTTATCATATTTAGCTCCTGCGATGAAAGTTTCAGTTTTTTCAGATTGACATACTATCCGAACTTTTGCTCCAACAGGGACATAAGCTCCCTCGGGTTCACCATCCCAGACGTCCACGCCTCTATTTCCCAACTGATCGAAAGTCTTACCTTCAATATCAACAGAGACTGTACCTGTTGCAGGTACGATGCACGTCTCATAACCACTTACAGAATATTCGAAGACCTCGCCTCTCTTCAGTTTTACAATGTTGAAATAATTTAGGGGAACGTGTTCATTATCTACATCAACGATGGGTTTATTTGAATTTTTATAAGGAGCTATATGCATTTTAATTAAAAGTCCTTTATTGGATGATTATTGATAAAATTATTCAGTTGATCTTCATTAGGCATAGCCGGGGCGCATCCAGGCAATGAAACGACAATTGACGCACATGCTGAACCTCTAATTACTGAATTTTTCAGATCAAATCCTGACGCCAAAGAAGATAATAAGCCTGCCATAAAGCTATCACCAGCCCCATTCGGTTTAACGGCCTGAGTAGGAAAAATACCTGTCTTTATTTCCTCGTTATTAAAGAGAGTTATAGCTCCCTCTTCACCCATTTTATAAATTATTAAACGATTTCCTTCAGAGGCAAGATCTCTTGCCTTGTTTAGTCCTTTGTCAATACCGCCAGCCATAAAGCCAAATTCTTCATTATTACCAACAATCATGTCACTTTCTTCACCAGCGCGAGACAAAATTTCCGAAGCAACTTCAGGGCTTGGCCAAGAATATGGACGATAATCAATATCGAAAATCACAGGAATGCCTTGAGCTCGGGCATTATCAAATGCTCTAAAAGTAGCATCACGAGAGGGTTGACCTGCAAACACTGTTCCAGCGGTGATTAACGCTGTAAATCGAGAATAGTCCACCTGATCCATTTCGGAAGGCTTTACCTCAAAATCAGCAGCCCCGTTCCTATAAATTACGTTTTGGAAGTTATCGATACAACTTTCATAAATCGCCAAAGATGTCCGAAATTCTCCTGCAACTGATTTAACATATTCAGTCCCTACACCGTAATATTTTAGTCGATTAATACAAAATCGCCCAACAGCATCGTCTGAAACAGATGTTACAAGAGAAGCCTTGGACCCAAGTTTGCATAATCCAGCACAAATATTTGCAGATGATCCACCAAGATCAGACTTAAAGTTTTCAGCAAGTTCGCTCTTGGTACCAATTGGATCTGCAAACATATCCATCCCAGCCCGACCAAACACTATAAACTTATTTCCCTTGATGCCTTCAACAAGGTTCATATTCAAACGCCCCTACGCTGTTTAACCCTGGAGCTTTCCCAGTCTTTATGAGCTTCGTTAACTTTTGGATTAGTCGTGACGTGTGGCGTTCCGACTTCCCACCAAGCATGACCCTCTGTCGTCCATCCTTCGTAAGGATCCACATCCATAACAATTACGTATGTTTTCTCTGATGCTTTGGCGCGTTTAAAGGCTTCTGTAAGTTCTGCTGCATTAGCTACCTTTTCTGCCGTTGCGCCCATTGAGCTCGCGTGAGCCACAAAATCCACTCCAAATGGCTCAGGTACAGTTGGGCAATCTTTGATTAGATTATTAAAACTTTCGTTACCTGTGTTATTTTGCAGCTTGTTAATCACTGCAAACCCTCCATTATCAAGAACGAGAACAATAATTTTCTTTTTTGACAAAACAGACGAGTAAATATCTGAGTTAAGCATCAAATAAGAACCGTCGCCACAGAATGTAATAACATCATTGCCAGGTTCTCTTTCACCTTGAGCAATTTTTGCACCCCAAGCCCCAGATATTTCATAACCCATGCAAGAAAAACCAAACTCAACATCCACTGTACTTGTATCTAGTGTCTTCCAATTAGCAGTAACTTCAGCCGGTAACCCTCCCGCAGCGGCTACAATTCGATCTCTTTTTGCACAATGCGCGTTCACTACACCGATAGCTTGCGCATAAGAGTTAGGTTGATTTCCAGCTGAAACGTTTTCAGCAACATATTTATTCCACTTAATCCTTTCATCCTGAGCTAATTGAACCCACTTTTTTGGCGCTAAATAGTTTAAATTTTTAGACAAAATATCTATTGATAATTTTGCATCTCCCACCACAGTTAAAGCCATGTGCTTTCCAGCATCATGCCTACCAGCGTTCAAAGAGATGAATTTGGCATCAACAGCAAAAGCTGTCCATGATCCCGTAGTAAAATCCTGTAAGCGTGTTCCAACAGCAAGTATAACATCAGCATTTTCGGCTATATGATTTGCACTGTCTGATCCTGTAACTCCAATAGGGCCAATGTTAAGGGGATGTTCATTCTTTAAATTTGCGCGTCCTGCTATGGTTTCAACAACTGGAATTTGATGTTTTTCAGCAAAGTTCTTTAATTGCTCGGTTGCTTTTGAGTACTGAACGCCACCACCAGCAATAATCATTGGTCTTTTTGCTGATTTAAGAGTATTTACCGCATCATTTATTTCATTAATATCGGGACTTTGTCTTCTTATTCGGTGAATTTTCTTTTCAAAGAATACTGCTGGGTAGTCATAAGTCCATCCTTGAACGTCTTGAGGTAAACCAAGAAAGGAAGGCCCACAGTCCGCTGGGTCTAACATTGTAGCGATAGCATTTGGGAGAGACTGAATGACCTGTGCTGGGTGTGTTATTCGATCCCAATAACGGCAAACCGGTTTGAAGGCATCATTTACACCACAGGTTGGATCACTAAAATTTTCCATCTGTTGTAGTACAGGATCCGGTAGTCTTGTTAGGAACGTATCTCCACAAAGCATCAGAAGAGGAAGACGATTTGCGTGAGCCAACCCAGCGGCTGTCAAAAGGTTTGTCGTTCCCGGCCCTGCGCTTGCTGTACAAAACATAAATCGTTGCCTAAGCCATTGCTTGGCATACCCTGCAGCCGCAAACCCCATACTTTGCTCATTTTGTCCCCGATAAAGCGGCAAAATATCTTTTTCAGAATATAAAGCTTCGCCTAAACAGGTGACGTTTCCATGTCCAAAAATCCCAAAGCCTCCACCACAAAGGTGATATTCTTTCCCATCAATATTTATAAATTGGTTTGATAGCCATTTAACGATTGCTTGTGCAGTTGTAAGTTTGATCGTTTCTTGTTCCATTTTGCCCTCGTTTCAAAATTTAGAATGGACATGTCAGCAGCTTGTGATTAGTGATTGCGCTAACAAGTTTTTGCCCTGCTTGCAATAATTTTCCTGAAGGATAAGTCAGATATGAGAGAAATTGGTATTGGCATCGTGGGCGGCGGTTATATGGGTAAAGCGCACGCCGTAGCCATGTCAGCGGTCGGCGCAGTTTTTAACACAAATTTGAGACCACGATTAGAAATGGTTTGCGGGGCCTCTTACTCTACTTCCAAGAAATATCGCGAGGCTTATGGATTTAAAAGAGCAGCGGAAAATTGGGAACAACTCGTATTAGATGAAAAAGTTGAAGCCATAATAATTGCAAGCCCCCAAAGTACTCATCTAGAAATTGCAATGAAAGCTTTCACTCTGGGAAAGCCAGTTTTTTGCGAAAAACCTTTGGGGACCAGTGTAGAAGACGGAATAAAAATGGTTGCAGCTGCAAAGCAAAGTGGTGCGGTAAATATGATTGGCTTTAATTATATTCGAACACCCGCCAGCCAATTTGTTCGTCAACTCGTTGCAGATGGTGAAATTGGCGATATTACTTGGTTTCGGGGAGAGCATACTGAAGATTTTTATGCAGACCCAACTAGCCCAGCGACTTGGCGTGCAAAAGGTCTTGAGAATGGAACTATGGGCGATTTAGCGCCTCATATGATCAATGCCGCTCTTGCAATAATGGGACCTATCAAAAGATTAAGTGCAGATGTCGCCACGGTGCACTCATCTCGCCCTGGAGGAAAAGTTGAAAATGATGATCATGCCCAGTTAATGTGTGCTTTTAAAAACGGTGCGATGGGACACCTGTACTTTAGCAGAGTAGCTACCGGTCGAAAAATGGGATACGCATATGAAATTCATGGAACAAAGGGAGCAATTCGTTTTGATCAGGAAGATCAAAATGCAGTTTGGCTTTACAAATCACAGGATAATCCGGAAAAACAAGGATTTAAGAAAATTTTAACTGGACCTCATCACCCAGACTATGAACCATTCTGTCAAGGGCCAGGTCACGGAACGGGTTATCAGGACCAAATAATAATTGAAGCCAGAGATTTTTTAAAGGCTATCGAAACCAATTCAGAAATCTGGCCAAGCTTTAAAGATGGATTAGAAGTTTCAAATGTGGTTGCAGCTTGTCACAAGTCTTCTGAATCAAAAAAATGGGTTGATGTTGATGCTGTCTAATGGAGAACAAAATGAATATACGAGTAGGTAATGCACCTTGTAGCTGGGGTGTAGAATTTCCGCACGACCCTAGAAATCCAACCTGGCAGAAAGTTTTAGAGGAATGTTCTCGTGCTGGATATAAAGGCATAGAATTGGGACCTGTTGGGTTTATGCCAGAAGATCCAGAAATTCTTGGTGAGGCTTTGAACAAATTTGACCTTGAGCTAATAGGAGGTGTTGTTTTCAGGGCATATCATGACGATAGCCAATGGGAAGATGTTCTGGATGGTACACATAGAACGTGCAAGGCTCTAGTGGCACACGGAGCTCAACACCTGGTGCTAATTGACTCAATTTCTGAACGACGTGCACCAACAGCAGGTAGAGCAGATGAAGCTGTGCAAATGGATAAAGAAGAATGGATATCTTACCGAAACAGAATAGAAACTTCGGCCCGTATTGGAGCAGAGGAATATGGTTTGACCGTTGGTATTCATGCTCATGCGGCTGGATTTATGGATTTTGAACCAGAGTTAGAGCGGCTTTTATCTGAAGTAGATGAAAACATTCTTAAGATATGTTTCGATACTGGTCATCATTCCTATGCTGGTTTCAATCCAGTAAAGTTTATGCAAAAATATATGCCTAGAATTTCATATATGCATTTTAAAGATATAAATCCCAAGATTAAACAACATGTAATCGAAAGCCGTACTGATTTCTACGATGCCTGTGGCCAGGGTATATTTTGCAATCTAGGGGATGGAGATGTTGATTTTCCAAAAGTCAGAAAAATCTTAATAGAAAGCGGTTTTGAAGGTTGGTGTACAGTAGAGCAAGATTGTGATCCTTTATTAGACCCTAACCCCCTTTCTGATGCCCAATTAAATAGAGAATATCTTGAATCAATCGGTTTTTCATAAAGGTGTTTACAAATGACAAAGCTTAGATGGGGCATGATTGGTGGGGGCGAAGGTAGCCAAATAGGACCTGCCCACAGATTGGGAGCATTGGCTGATGGCCTTTTTGAGTTCTCGGCAGCAGCTCTAGATCACCGTGCAGACGTAGGAAGAAGCTATGCCAAAACACTAGGCGTTTCGGAAGATCGGGCTTACGGCGATTGGACTGAAATGTTAACCAGAGAAGTCAACAGAGACGATCGCATTGATCTAGTTACGGTGGCTACTCCTAATTCAACCCATTTTGAAATCACAAAGGCCTTTCTCGAAGCCGGTTTTAATGTCCTTTGTGAAAAGCCAATGACAATGACAGTTGAAGAAGGTGAAGAAATTGTAAAAATTGCCGATAAGGTTGGGAAATTATGTACGGTTAATTATTGTTATTCAGCTTACCCAATGGTCCGGCAGGCACGTGCTATGGTTAAAAATGGTGAATTAGGAAAAATTCGTTTAATTGTGACTAATTTCAGCCATGGCCATCACGGCGATGCAGACGACGCGGATAACCCAAGAGTTCGATGGCGTTACGATCCAAAAATGGCAGGCGTTTCAGGTCAATTTGCTGACTGTGGTATTCACGCCTTACATATGGCCAGCTTTATCGGAAATGACGAAGTCGAAGTTGTCTCTGCGGATTTTGCCTCAACAATTGATGGTCGCGAATTGGAAGATGACGCGATGGTGAATTTTCGGATGTCATCAGGAACAGTGGGAAGATTATGGACATCTTCGGTTGCGATAGGTCGGCAGCACGGATTTGATATTCAAGTTTTTGGAGAAAAAGGTGGCTTAAAATGGATATCAGAGCAACCCAATCAACTCCTCTACTCAAGGATTGGGAATCGAACAGAAATAATTGAAAAAGGTGAAAATAATCTATACGAAGATGCCTCGAGGCTTTCTAGAGTAGCAATTGCTCATCCAGAAGGATTTCCTCTAGCAGTGGCCAATATCTATGTAGATATTGCAGCGACGCTAAATGGAGATGTGCGAGCAAATCTACCGACAGCTGCGGACGGACTACGTTCAATGTCAGCTGTCTATGCGGCTACTGAATCTGCAAGAAATACAGGAAAATGGGTAGACGCAAGACCGCCAATGTTTAGGTAATTAATTATTTTTTATGAAAATAACTGTATAACGCAATACCCAAGGCAACTGCAGCCAAAGCCTCAGGGGTGACAGCAGATATGAAAAGAGAAACATTGACAGCAACGCTTGTTATATAATTTCCTGAGGCCTCTCCCAGCAAAAGGTACAGAAGCAATAGTATTGCGACTGTAAGTGCGAGCACCTCAACAATCCTAAACAAGACGTGTTTTGCCTTTTTTGTAAAGTTATCGAAGTCATTCACAACGGTGCCCTAATGCTGAGAGAATTATTTTATAGCTCGATTAGCGCTGGAATAGCCAAAGGACCACACCAAGGGAAATCAAGCCTGCAAGACCTGCATTACCCAATTGGCTGACTAACGAAGTAATATTACCCACTACGCCGCCAAAAAAGGCCATATTAGAAGCACCAACAAGTAATGATGCAACGATTGCTAAAGCTAACAATGCAACACCAATTTCGGTTAAGTTTGCAATTGCTTTTTTTGCATTATCCAACATTATTTTTCTCCTGTATGTTGTATGACCCGCAAAGCAGGCCATTGCCGGAACATAATCGGCAAAAATCCGCTTAGTCAACGAAAAAGCTACAAATTGTAGTACAAATCTACTGTAAATTGTGTTTTTTATATCACACTTAACTAAATGTAGAATTTATTCAAAATGCGATCTTGGGGACTTAACTGAATTATAGATTAATTTTTACTATTTTAATTCAATATTTTAAAACATTTTCCTAAAGTTATTAAGAGTTTCGTAAATGCATATCTCTAACTAATTTTGAAAATTACAGCTAAAACTTAAAAAAATGAATTCTTAAGCTAATGATCGTCAATTTTTGGTGTTTTTCAAATAATTTTTAGATCCAAGTATTGAAAGAAAGAATCTAAAATTTAAATGAAGTTCATTGTTTTTAAGGACTTTGACAATGGTAAAACACAAAACGCTCTTTATTTTTCTTTCTATTATAACCCTGTTCATTGGAAACTTAGGTTTTTCTTCTGAAAATGATCTGAAGATTACTATTAATCAAGAAGGATCGGGTGAGCGTGCAGAAATTGGAATGTCTGTGTCGGTCCATTACACAGGAAAATTGGAAGATGGAACTGTATTCGACAGTTCAATCCCCCGGGGACAGCCATTTACCTTTACTCTGGGTGCTGGACAAGTAATCAAAGGGTGGGATCTTGGTGTCGAAGGAATGACAGTGGGTGAAAAAAGAAACTTGGTCATCCCTCCTCACCTTGGGTATGGAATGCGTGGAGCTGGCGCGACTATACCTCCGAATGCAACTCTGGTTTTTGATGTAGAATTACTAGAAGTCAAAATGCCAATAACTCTTGGTGAATTGTCTCCGCAGGAATTTATCAATGCTCAAGAAAATGGTGGAGTTGTAATAGATATCAGAAGAGAGGAAGAGTGGAAGGAAACCGGAATTATCAAAGGGAGCCAAACGATTACCGCGTTCACCAAAGATGGCAAAA
>CAYMIR010000036.1:0-10668 GCA_964390655.1 uncultured Marinovum sp. | reverse complement strand
CCCTTGCCAAATAATGGCTGATATTATGACATTTGAGGAAAAGCGTGGATCAATAAAAGGTAAAAAAGTTGTTTGGTTCGGTGACGGCAATAACGTGTTTAATAGCTTTTTGCAGGCTGCTGAAAAATTTGATTTCTCACTCATTTTTTCTGGACCGAAAGAATTAGACCCATCAAAAAATTTAACTCAAAATACAAAAAATTTAGGAGTTGATTTTAAAATTGATAGGGACCCAATATCGGCAATCAAAGACGCGGACCTAATAGCTACTGATACCTGGGTAAGTATGCATGACAATCCAGAGATCAAGCGAGAAAGACATAATCTACTAAAACCTTTTCAAGTAAACGAGGAACTAATGTCTAGAGCAAATAAAGATGCTCTATTTATGCATTGTTTACCGGCTCACAGAAATGAAGAAGCAACTTCAAGTGTTATGGACGGAGAAAGCTCTGTTATATTTGATGAGGCAGAAAACCGTTTGCATGTGCAAAAGGCCATAATGCGCTGGTGCCTGTCAAAATAATTAATGTCCACCATCTAAGATGCCAGTTTTGACTGAATAGTTCACAGCAAGAGCATAATCTGGATCATCGTCACTATCTATGACTAAATGGCCAGCTTTTGTCAGCAAGCTATGGCAGTCACGACTAAGATGCCTAAGTTGAATACGTTTATTAGCAAGTTCATATTTACCAGCTACGGCCTCTATTGCCTGAAGCGCAGATTGATCTACCACTCGGCTATCTGAAAACTCAATAATAACTTCATTAGGATCATTTTGAACATCAAATAACTCTAAAAACCCATCAGAAGAGCCAAAAAACAAAGGTCCTTGAATACGATAAATTTTAGCTCCATTCTCTGAAATTTCAGTATGGGCATGAATTCTCCTGGCGTTATTCCAAGCATAGGCTAAAGCTGAAACAATTACACCCACAACGACCGCTACCGCTAGATCTGAAATAACCGTAACAATGGTAACGAGAATTGTCACAAAAGCATCGGTATAAGGCACTTTTCTTAAAATTTTAAAAGAATTCCAGGCAAAAGTTCCTATTACGACCATAAACATAACGCCAACAAGTGCAGCTAATGGTATCATTTCAATTACAGGAGCTCCAACTAGTATAAAAATCAGAAGGAAAAGTGCTGCGGCAATCCCAGCTATCCGCGTTCTACCTCCCGACTTAACATTAATCATAGACTGGCCAATCATAGCACATCCGCCCATTCCACCAAAAAAGCCGGTTGCGGTATTTGCAAGTCCCTGGGCTATACATTCCTGACTTGCACCTCCTCTTTTCCCTGTCATTTCACCCACCAAATTGAGTGTCAAAAGGCTCTCAATTAAGCCAATCGCAGCTAAAATAACAGCATAGGGAAATATAATTTCCAGAGTTTCCCAGTTTACTGGAACAGATGGAATATGAAACGGCGGCAAAGTTCCTTGAATTGAAGCCATGTCACCAACTCTAGGCACATCTAAGCCAAAGAAAATCACTAAGCCTGCCACAACGCCTATACCAGCTAGGGGCGCTGGGATAATTCGCGTAATGCGCGGCATAACATAGATAATAAACATTGTCAGAACTACTAAAGCTAGCATCATATATAAGGAGCTACCACTAAGCCATTCGCCTCCTGATGAACCGTGACCAGAAACTTCAGCCGTTCCAGGCACTTTAAATTGTGTTAGTTGGGCCAAAAATATGACGATAGCTAGCCCATTTACAAAACCTAACATTACTGGATGAGGAACCAAACGGATAAACTTTCCCCATTGCATAACGCCAGCAATAATTTGCAAAATTCCCATTAAAACTACTGTGGCAAATAAATATTCCACGCCATGTTCCGCAACTAGCGCCACCATGACCACCGCCAGTGCACCGGTAGCGCCAGAAATCATACCTGGCCGCCCTCCCAAAACTGCAGTCACCAAACCCACAAGAAACGCCGCGTATAATCCAACCAAAGGATGCACACCAGCGACAAAAGCAAACGCTACAGCTTCTGGAATCAGAGCTAAAGCAACAGTTAGCCCGGACAAAAGTTCCGTTCTAACTCGAGAAATACTTAAACCTTCATCATTCATAAAATTTAAATCAGGTTTGTTCAAAGTGGCAAAAGCATTGAGAAGTGTTTGTTTCATCTACAGGGTTTCCAATTAATATCTGAGTGTGTCACTAATCGAGATTAACCAAATTTAAAAGCCGTATGCTTCACAAAATTCAAAATGGTATAAGTAAATGGAAGCGATTTTTCTTAACCAAGTGTATTTGACTAGTTTACCACAGTTTAGAATTCCAATATAAGACATAGCGCCAGCAAATGTGGCATTTACATCATCTTAATGAGCTGGAAGCTTTGGATATGTCATCAATAAAAGATCTTATAAGAACAATTCCCGATTTCCCAATTGAAGGTATCATGTTTAGGGATGTGACCACGCTATTTAATAACGCTAAAGGCTTTCAGGATTGTATAGATAGACTTACAGAGCCCTACATAAAGTCCAAAGTTGATAAAGTTATAGGTCTAGAGGCAAGGGGATTTATCATTGGTGGGGCAATTGCAAAGGAATTGAAGTGTAGTTTCATCCCAATTCGGAAAGCTGGAAAACTTCCAAGCAAAACCATAGCTCAAGATTATGAATTAGAATATGGGAAAGCCACCTTAGAGATACATGAAGATGCATTATCAGCAGGAGATAAAGTCCTTATAGTGGATGACCTACTTGCAACTGGAGGTACAGCGGAAGCTGGCATAGCTTTAGTAGAAAAACTGGGTGGAGAAATTTTGGGGTGCTCTTTTATTGTTAACTTACCGGACTTGGGCGGAAGCAAAAAATTGGAACAAATGGGAATATCTACTCATATTTTATGCGAATTTGAAGGAATATAATTAAAGAGCCTTAATTCAAAATAAAATCACTTCTACTGAAAAAATAATTTCCAAAAATTAACGTTGAAAGAAAATTTTATTGATCATAATTTTTTGATGACACTTAGAATTTTGATCTTGTCAAAATAAGATATTAGCTGCATTGCTGATATCTATGGCGAAGTTATATTTTCAATACTCCACAATGAATGCTGGTAAATCTACACTTTTGCTTCAAGCTTCTCATAATTACCATGAGAGAGGAATGAACACCTATCTTATTACAGCGGGCTTTGATAAAAGAGCCGGCGATGGAAAAATTGGGTCACGAATAGGTATTGCATCCGATGCGGATACTTTTGATACCAAAGAAAATATGTTTCAAAAAATTGAGTCAAGATTGGAGAAAGGGCCCTGCTCTTGTGTCTTTATAGACGAAGCCCAATTTTTATCTGAGGAGCAAGTTTGGCAATTAGCCCGTGTGGTTGATGACTTAAAAGTTCCAGTCATGTGCTATGGATTGAGGGTAGACTTTCAAGGCAAGTTATTTCCCGGATCCGCCGCTCTATTGGCTCTAGCAGACGAGATGCGCGAAATTAGAACCATTTGCCATTGCGGAAAAAAAGCTACCATGGTGATACGGCAGGATGAAAACGGTGCTGTAATTAAAGATGGAGCTCAGATTCAAATAGGAGGAAATGAAACTTACGTTTCGTTATGTCGTCGTCACTGGCGTGAAGCTATTGGTGACTGAAACAAACTTTTAGCATAAAGAAGATCCATTGGGTGTCAGTTTGTCTGGAACGGCTAAGATAACTGATCCATCAGAGTCCATAAAACCAAGTATTAAAACTTCGGACATTAAAGGGCCTATTTGTCTTGGTGGAAAATTTACAACACCCATCACCTGCTTTCCCACTAAAGTATCGTAATCATAATGGTCTGTGATCTGTGCCGATGATTTTTTTTCTCCAATTTCTGGGCCAAAATCAACCCAAAGTTTAACCGCTGGCTTCCGTGCTTCAGGAAATTCTTCTGCCCGAATAATAGTACCAACGCGAATATCGACTGCAAGAAAATGTTCAAAATTAATTTCAGCCATTACCTAACTCTTTTGATCTTTTTGCAGCAGCTTCAACGGTATTTTTAATTAAAGGCCTCAGGCCATATTTTTTGTCCATTAGAATTTCTAAACCAGCTTGTGTAGTACCATTTGGACTAGTCACATTTTCTCTTAGTACACTTGGATTTTCTGTAGAACTCATCGCCAAAGCTCCAGAACCAGCTACAGTAGCCTTTGCTAAATGTAACGCTTTTTCTTTAGAAAGACCTAGTTCAATTCCAGCGTTTGTTAGAGATTCAATTAAATAGAAAACGTATGCAGGTCCTGAACCTGAAAGCCCAGTTACTATATCCATTTGATCTTCATGTTCCAGCTCAACGACCGCACTTATTTTCTCCAATAATATTTTAGAAATTAAAATATGCTCACGTTTGGCTACAGAATTACCAATAAGCGCTGTAATTCCTTTACCAACAGCTGAAGGAGTGTTCGGCATAGCTCTTATAATTGTACTATCAGAAGAAATTGCTTGCTCTAGTTGTTTGAGCGTTATTCCGGCAGCGATTGAGATAAATAATGTTTGGCTCTGTTTAAAGCCATTTAAGTTTGCAAGTGCCTCAAAGATAATCTGTGGTTTAACAGCAATTAAACAAACGGCAGGGTTGTCTGGTAAACTCTTATTTAAATTCACGCCAGTTGCAGCCAGCCAAGCACTTGGTTGTGGATCTGATATCCAAATACTAGATGCAGGTATCCCGGAATCCAACCATCCTGCAAGCATTGCTGAACCCATTTTACCACAACCGATGAGGATAAGGCCTCGCGCCTTAATGTCATCTAAATTCATCTGTAGCTCGCTGTTATTTCTGATGATCCAACCTTAAGCGTGACCATACGCCTCTGCAATGGCTACTTGCATTGCGCTGTCTGGGCTTTGATTATCATATAATACTAGTTGAAAAGCAGGGTAATACTTTTCAGCCGTAAATACAGCAGATGAAATCATGGTATCAATTTGTTCCGCGGTTGCAATTTGGCCACCGGCAAGGACGAGACCATACCGATATACCATCAGCTTCTGTTTTTCCCAAAACGAAAATGCACCAGTCCAACACCTATCATTTGCAACGTTTAAAGTTTCATAGAGATCTTTTAATTTCTCATTAGGCGGTTCCATTTCAAAAGAACAAATAAGACGCAAAGTTTCATCAAAGCCAGACCATGCCAGTGTGATTGAATATGTTCTCCACTGCCCCTGGACAGCCATAGCAATCTGGTTTTCCTCTATCCTATCAAATTCCCATTCATGATGTTCTGCTAGATGTTCCACAATATCAATGGGGTGAATTTCATCTTCTAAACACATTTCAACTTGTGCCATATCGCCACCTCTTTTTGTTGTTTTGCTTGCGATCTGGCTCATTCCCCAAGCAATTGGTGCCTGCTCAAAGTGCTGTGGTTTTTACAACACCAAACACTACATATGGTGCTTTGCTTTGTTCATTCTGTAAAGAGGAATTTTTAAAAAAAATAAAAAAAATTTGTAAGACATAGAAATCCATGTCTTACAAACTCTAAAAGGCACTTAAACCTAAAAATAAAAGGACTATTTTTTGCGCTTTTTTTCTAAAGCATCTAAACGCGTTTTTAAATTTTCATTTTCTTCTCGGCATTTTTGGGCCATTGCTTTAACGGCATCAAATTCTTCTCTTGTTACAAAATCGTGATCTGCCAACCACCTATCTATAATAGACTTTATTGCTGTTTCCGCTTCTTCACGTGCTCCTTGGGCCACCCCCATAGCATTTGTCATGAGTTGAGAAACATCATCCAAAATTTTATTCCGTGACTGCATAAATATCTCCAATTGTGGTTTACGTAAATATATGGGGCATATTGCGGCTTATCTCAAGGTTGACTTTTAATATCATCTCGCGGCACGAAGAGTTAGGAGAAAACGATGATCCCATTTCCAGAAGGCATAAGGCCAGATATTTTCACCATTTCTTTGGGAAGTTTTACAATTACCCTTTATTGGTATGCAGTGGCTTACATTTTAGGGATAGTCGCATGCTGGCGCCTAGCTGCCTACGCTCTAAAAACAAATGAATTATGGCAAAAAAACACTCCTCCGCTTAATCCAATAAAACTTGAAGATTTAATGTCTTATTGTGTATTGGGAATAATAATTGGGGGGCGTCTGGGTTTTGTAATTTTCTATAATCCTGAATACTATCTCAAAAACTTGCTCGAGGTATTTTATGTCTGGCAGGGGGGTATGTCTTTTCATGGTGGCTTAATTGGCGTGGCGACTGCTAGTTGTCTGTTTTTTCGTAAAAACTCCGTTCCACTTCGATCAGGTGCAGATTTACTGGCTTTAGGCACACCAATTGGCCTTGGACTCGGCCGTGTGGCAAATTTTGTTAATGACGAGCTTTGGGGAAGAGTAACAGATGTGCCATGGGGCGTTATAGTTTCTAGCCCACATTCCAGATCTGTGTGTGAAGAAATTATTGGCCCTTGTATAAGACATCCCTCTCAGATTTATGAAGCGCTACTTGAAGGACTAATCTTATTCACCTTGATGATGTATTTCGCATTCAGAAAAAATGGCTTTAAGAAACCTGGCTTTCTGGCTGGCATATTTCTTACTGGTTATGGGTTATCTCGCTGCTTCGTTGAATTATTCAGACAGCCAGACCAGCAATTTCAAAGTGTGAAAAATCCAATGGGTTTCTTTATCCAACTTGGTGAAACGGGTATAACTATGGGGCAAGCACTATCGTTACCAATGATAGTTATAGGTATTATTTTGTTTGTTACATCTAAACGAAGTGATCCAGCGTGAAAAACTTGAAATCTATATTAGTAGAAAAAATTAAGACTGACGGTCCTTTGTCCTTATCAAATTATATTGAACAATGTCTTTTGCACCCAAGTTACGGTTACTACATGAAAGAACCTGTTTTTGGTATCAAAGGCGATTTCACAACTGCCCCTGAAATTTCACAAATGTTTGGTGAGCTGCTAGCTATTTCAATATTACAAACCTGGATAGATCAGGGCTCTCCTTCTAAAATTATACTTGCCGAACTGGGTCCAGGAAGAGGAACAATGATGGCCGATATGCTGAGGACACTAAAAAATTATCCAGAGTTCCTCAATGCAACCGAAATTCATTTGATAGAAGCATCACCAAATTTAAGGAGTGTGCAAAAAAAAACACTATCAGGTTACAAAATATCGTGGCATGAAAAATTGCCGAGTTTTGAACATAAGCATTTATTTCTGGTAGCTAATGAGTTTTTTGACGCATTGCCGGTTGACCAATTTCTTCGAAAAGGAGACAATTTTTTTAAGAGAGTGGTTCAGATTTCTAAAGACAACCTTGAATTTGGTTTGGAAGAAAAACCAACCCAAAATAAGATCTTAAAAGATAGGATCACGGATACTTGTGATGGCGATATCGTGGAAATAAATATAGCTGCGGCTGAGATTTCTAAACATATTGGCAACCATATAACTAATTTTGGCGGTTTAGCTATTTTCATCGATTATGGTGACTGGTGCTCTCTGGGCGATACTCTACAGGCAGTGAAAAATCATGAATATTGCGATATTTTTGTTTCACCGGGAGAAGCTGATATCACCGCACACGTAGATTTTGAAATTCTTGCGACTAATTCTGGATGTACTTTTAGTAAGTTGACTACTCAAGGAGTTCTACTCGAAAGACTAGGGATAACTGAACGTGCACAAAATTTAGCAAAAAATTTAATTGGGAGGGATTTGGAAAGTCATATTTCTGCACATAGGCGCTTGACCCACCCAAAAGAGATGGGCACTTTATTTAAAGCACTATCTTTGTTTCCAAAACAGGCCTCTTGCCCACTAGGTTTTGAACAATGACTGTTTCCAAAATTCAATCCTCTAAACTTAAAAATTTTAGGCATGGGTTTTTTACCCGAAAAGGGGGTGGCTCTAGAGGAATATACAAAGGATTAAATTGTGGATTGGGTTCCAAGGATGATGAAAAAACTGTACTGAGTAATCGTAATCTTGTCGCTCAAAATATGGGAACATGCTTAGACAATATAGTAAGCGTTCATCAAATTCATTCCGTTGAAGCAATAATATGCAGCAGAGCGTTTGAAAGCTTACCAAAGGCGGACGCTCTGGTAACGAATATACCAGGCCTATTACTTTCAGTCTTAACTGCTGATTGCCAACCAGTAATTTTTGCCGATGAAAAAAATAGTGTTATCGGAATTGCACACGCCGGTTGGCGTGGGGCGCTAAATGGAATTTTGACTTCGACCATAAATAAAATGGAACACTTGGGCGCAGAAAGAAGGCAAATTTCTGCGGTAATTGGTCCCTGTATTAGCCAAACTGCCTATGAAGTGAGTTCAGATTTTTTTGAAAAATTTACCAGCTTAAATGAAAATAATAAAAATTATTTTAATTATAACCCTCTCACCAAAAAGTATCATTTTGACTTACCCAATTTCAGCCTGAATCTTCTAAAAGATGAAGAAATTTTATCCACTGAGTGGACTGGCCATTGCACCTACAGCGATCCGAGAAAGTTCTTTTCATACCGAAGGAGTTGTCACAAAAATGAGTCAGATTACGGAAGATTGATATCCACCATTATGCTTTAGGGACGCTGGCTTAGTCTGTCCTCTAAAACATCAAAAGGGACACCCGGATCATCTTTTTCAGCCCTTATAACAAGTGAGGTTTTAACAGAACCAACGTTAGGCGTTGTCAGAAGCTGTCCTGTTAAAAAACTTTGAAAACTGCTTAGATCAGGAGCAACACATTTTAGCATAAAGTCGACTTCCCCATTTAGCATGTGACATTCTCGTACAAGAGGCCAACCCTGGCATAACTCTTCAAATTGCCTCAAATCAACTTCTGCTTGTGATTGCAGACCAACCATAGCAAATACCTGCACTTCAAAACCGAGTGCGCGACTATCAACATCTGCGTGATAACCTTTTATAAAACCTTGTTCCTCAAGAGCCCTAACTCTGCGAAGACAGGGCGGGGCAGAAATTCCAACACGTTTTGCTAATTCAACGTTTGTCATTTTCCCATCGGCTTGTAGTTCTGCTAGAATTAGCCGATCTATTGAGTCTAGTCGTGTTAAAGGCATACCTCTGCTCCATTTTTTTAAATATTATAAATTAATTACCCGTAAGCGCAATATTATTCCAATATATTGAAATAATATTTTACAGCGGATAATTTGATATCAAGCAAATTTGGGGTTTTGAATCATCAAATCAGCAGTTATACCAAAAACAAATATGAGGAAGAAATGTCCCAAGACCATCATACCAAAGTGCTTATTATAGGAAGTGGCCCTGCCGGTTATACAGCTGCTGTTTATGCTAGTCGCGCAATGCTGTCACCGATACTTATTCAAGGCATCGAGCCTGGAGGCCAACTGACAACAACAACAGAGGTTGAAAATTGGCCTGGGGATACGGAAGTTCAAGGGCCTGATCTTATGGTAAGGATGGAATCCCATGCTAAAGCGATGGGCTGTGAAGTAATAGGGGACATCGTAACAAACTTAGAGGTCAATACCAGACCATTTGTTGCAACGTGTGATAGCGGTAATAAATATACTGCTGATGCTATTATTCTTGCGACTGGTGCAAGAGCCAAATGGTTGGGGTTACCATCAGAAGAAAAATATAAAGGTTTTGGCGTATCTGCCTGTGCAACTTGTGATGGCTTTTTTTACAGAGGACAAGAAATAGCAGTAATTGGCGGTGGAAATACAGCAGTAGAAGAAGCTCTTTTTCTAACAAATTTTGCTTCAAAAGTCTCTTTAGTCCACCGGCGCGATGAGCTTAGAGCCGAGAAAATACTTCAGGACAGATTATTTAAGAACCCTAAAATTGAACCAATTTGGTTTCATGAACTTGATGAAGTTATAGGAACAGAATCCCCACTCGGTGTGGAAGCAATTCGTATAAGTAACACAAAGACAGGAAAGCTCTCGGAAGTGCCTTGTAAAGGCGTTTTTATCGCTATTGGACACGCACCTGCTACAGAGTTGGTAACAAATGTCTTAGAAACCCATAACGGCGGTTATGTTAAAGTTGAACCTGGAAGTACCAGAACTTCAGTTCCAGGAGTTTTTGCAGCTGGAGATTTAACCGATCATATCTATCGCCAAGCTGTAACGAGTGCGGGAATGGGCTGCATGGCTGCCCTAGATGCAGAAAAGTTTATAGCCGAAAGCAAATAAAATTGCCAATCAACAGTTTTATAAAGAAAAATCAAAAGGATAGTACGGAGCTTATCAGCTTTGCTAATTAGCATTTAACGATTTTTTTTTATTTCAATCTTCTGAATAACATTCGTTGGAGTATTTTGGATCAAGTCAATATGAAGTAACCCATTTTCCATAAATGCCTCACCTACTTCTATCCCATCTGCTAGAACAAAAGATCTCTGGAATTGTCTTGTTGCAATTCCACGATGAAGAAAGATCCTCGTACCAGTTTCTTGATTTTTCTTACCTTGTACAAGCAGTTGACGATTTTCCAAAGTAATAGATAGGTCTGATCCTGAAAACCCAGCGGTTGCTAGGCTTATACGAAATGATCGATCAGATGTCTGCTCTATGTTGAAAGGCGGATAACCTTCATTACTAGATTTTGCCGTTCTTTCTAATAACTGTTCCAATTGTTCAAAAC
>CAYMIR010000035.1:0-10710 GCA_964390655.1 uncultured Marinovum sp. | reverse complement strand
CGCCATAATGGAACATTTTCAATCGGGGCAAGAAACAATCAGTGGCGAGGCAGCATCTGAGCATTCTACAGAAATATCTGAAGAAGATGCCCCAATCATTGGTCAAATTAAAGAGTTACTCGATAGTCGTGTAAGGCCAGCTGTTGCGCAAGATGGAGGTGACATCACTTTCCATGGATTTGATCGTGGCGTTGTTTACCTCCAAATGAAAGGTGCATGTGCGGGCTGCCCCTCTTCAACAATGACTTTGAAAATGGGCATTGAAAATCTTTTAAGGCATTATATTCCAGAGGTGACCGAGGTTCGCCCCGTTGATCTTTGACGAGAATGTAGTTGTTTTTGATACCTCCAATCAATATATTGCCGCGGCGCTATATAGTGGAAAACAAAAAGTCCAATCAATAATAAAATTCATGCCGCGCGGGCAAGCGGAAAGACTTATGACGTTGCTTAATGGACTTTTAGAAGGGGCCTCGTTGGATTGGTCAGATATTGCCAAGATCGGTGTCTGTACTGGTCCAGGTAATTTTACCGGAATCCGAATTGCTGTATCAGCTGCTCGCGGGTTAGCTTTAGGGTTAGAAATTCCAGCAATTGGCATTTCTAGTTTTGAAGCGACGCTGCTTGGGTGTGGTGATGAGGATCTAGCTTTGCTTCCAGCCAATAAAGGTTTTTATTATGTTGGCTCAGGACCAAAAAATGCAAAATTTTTATCAGAAGAGGAAATAGATTCCGACAGAACCAAATATGTCCATAGAGCTACTCCAGAAATTCAATTAAAAAATATAGCTTTATTGACTCTAAAAAAAGAGACTGACTTCACTCGCCCTACTCCATGCTATATAAAACCGGCAGACGCTGTACCTAGTTCTAATAAAGCACCAAATCTTCTGAAATGACGCCCTATGAAATGGCAAAACTACATTTAATGTCTGGCTCCCCTACTAGGTCATGGAGCGAAAGCGAGTACAAAAATCTACTAGCTACAGATACAATTAGATTTTTTTATGTTGAAAACGGCTTTCTAGTCGGCCGTCTGATAGGCCAAGACGCAGAAATTTTGAATGTAATTATTCATCCTAAATATCGTAGATTGGGCAAGGCAAGATATCTAATTGGTAAGTTTGAAAATGAAGCAAAAAATTTAGGATCTTCAAGGTGTTTTCTTGAAGTTGCCGAATCGAACAGCTCAGCTAATAAACTTTACCATGATTTGGGCTATTTAAAGGTTGGGCAAAGAAAAAATTACTACGAATTTATTGATGGTCGCAAAGACAATGCATCAATCTTGGCTAAAGAAATATGAACCCCGTTTAAATTATTCTAAATTTAGATTGATTTAAGAAAAAAGCTGTTGACCAGCATTTGCTGAAGCGTCTTAATGAGTAAATATCATTTTACGATCCAGCTGCGCCAAATTGTGCAAGGGTCGATTAACAACTGGGAGTTTTATATGAATATCGTTACTAAAATGTTGTCAGCCACAATTGGTTTGACCATGAGTGCAGGTATAGCTTTAGCCGAACCCGCTATTATTTTTGATCTTGGCGGAAAATTTGATAAGTCCTTTAATGAATCCGCTTTTACAGGCGCACAGCGTTGGGCAGATGAAACTGGAGGTTCTTTCAGAGAAATCGAACTTCAAAATGAAGCGCAGCGAGAACAAGCATTGCGTAGGTTTGCCGAAGCTGGTGCTAATCCTATTGTAATGGCTGGCTTTGCATTTGCTGACTCACTAGGCAAAGTTGCACCAGATTACCCTGATACAAAATTCGCTGTGATAGACGTAAATTGGTTGAGTTTGCCAAACGTCAGGGGCATTGGATTTAACGAGCATGAAGGGTCCTACTTAGTTGGGATGCTTGCGGCCCAAGCATCAAAAACAGGGACGGTTGGATTTGTAGGCGGAATGGACATTCCACTAATCCGACGTTTTGGTTGTGGATATGCTCAAGGTGTCAAGTCGGTAAATCCAAACGCCACTGTTATAGCTAACATGACTGGAACTACACCTGCTGCTTGGAATGATCCAGTAAAGGGTTCTGAACTTACCAAAGCTCAAATTAGCCAAGGCGCAGACGTAGTTTATGCTGCTGCCGGCGGGACCGGTGTAGGCGTTTTGCAAACAGCTGCTGATGAAGGTATTTTGTCAATAGGCGTTGATGCAAACCAGAACTACCTACATCCAGGTAAAGTTTTAACCTCGATGCTCAAGCGTGTTGATAATGCTGTTTACGAAGCTTTCTCTGCAGGTGAAAATCTAGAGACAGGAAATTTTCAAATGGGTATCGCAAATGGCGGAGTTGGCTATGCACTAGATGAACATAATGCTTCTCTAGTATCCGACGCCATGAAATCTGCGGTCGATGCTGCTGCATCGTCAATTGCTAGTGGATCAATGTCTGTACACAATTATACCGATGATGAGACCTGCCCTGCTATTTCATTCTAATTAGATGTAAATCACTTTGAAAAACCGCACCCTCCCCGGTGCGGTTTTTACTTTAGGTAGAGAAATATGACTGTAAATCCAGCAATTGAACTTAGGAAAATATCCAAGTCTTTTGGCCCAGTACAAGCAAATAAAGATATAACTATTCGCGTAATGCCTGGAACTATCCATGGTATTATTGGAGAAAATGGTGCTGGAAAATCTACCTTAATGTCCATTTTGTATGGATTTTATAAGGCTGATGCGGGAGAAATTTTTGTAGACGGAAAAAATATTTTGATACCGGATAGTCAAGCGGCCATAGCCGCTGGAATTGGAATGGTTTTTCAACATTTTAAGCTCGTTGAGAATTTTTCAGTTCTAGAAAATATTGTCCTTGGCGCAGAAAGTGGCGCGCTACTTTCGCCATCCCTGACTAAGGCTAGGTCAGAACTTGCAGCATTAGCTGCAGAATATGAGCTAAACGTCAATCCTGATGCAATTATTGAAGATATTGGCGTTGGAATGCAACAAAGAGTAGAAATTCTCAAAGCACTCTACAGGAAAGCTAATATTTTAATCTTAGATGAACCAACCGGTGTTCTTACGCCGGCTGAGGCAGATCAACTTTTCAGAATATTAAAAAGGCTACGTGAAGAAGGTAAGACAATTATTTTAATCACACATAAGCTTAGAGAAATTATGGAAATTACTGATACTGTTAGTGTAATGCGTCAGGGCGAGATGACGGCTACACTGAAAACTAAGGACACTAACCCCGAAAATTTAGCAGAGCTTATGGTGGGAAGAAAAGTTTTGCTTCGTGTTGATAAAACTCCGGCGCAACCCACGAAGCCAGTTTTAGAAATAAAAGACCTCAGCATGATTGATGATTTTGGCGTGCAAAGACTAAAAAACATCAACCTTTCCGTAAAAGCAGGGGAGATACTTGGTATTGCAGGTGTTGCGGGCAATGGACAATCAGAACTTCTGCAAGTCTTGGGCGGGTATAGCCCCGCTACCGGTACCATAAAACTTAATGGATCAGAAATAGATCTATCAACAAGCGTAGCTGGCGATGGCCAAGCAAGAAGGGCACTAGGAATTGCACATGTACCGGAGGATAGACAACGCGAAGGGTTGATCATGGACTTCATGGCATGGGAAAACGCAGTCTTTGGTTATCACCGAGAAAAATCTAACCAAGCAAGTCGGTTTTTTATGGACAATAATGCAATTCGCAAAGAAACCGAAGAGAAAATGAAGCGGTTCGATGTTCGACCTCCTAACCCAAAATTAACTGCGAAAAATTTTTCAGGCGGAAATCAACAAAAAATAGTTCTAGCCCGTGAAATAGAGCGTAACCCGGACTTACTTCTTGTAGGGCAACCAACGAGAGGCGTGGATATTGGCGCAATTGAATTTATACATCAACAGATTGTTGCATTACGCGACCAAGGAAAAGCAATTTTGCTTATATCTGTAGAATTGGACGAAATTTTGTCTTTATCAGATAGGGTGGTTGTTATGTTTGATGGAGAAATTATGGGCGAAAAACAACCAGAAGATACCAATGAAAAAGAACTCGGGCTTTTAATGGCTGGCGTTTCAGAGAAAGTGGCCTAATGATGCCGACGAATACCGTCAATTGCTGTAGCGGAGCATAAGCATGGATGTAATGCCAAAATGGGTAGATAGAATTGTTGTACCTTTCATATCTTTATTTCTTGCAGCTTTTTTGTCTGCATTACTAATTTTAGCTATTGGTGAAAGCCCAATAGCCGCTTTAAATCTTATGATTGAAGGTACATTATTTCGATCTGCCGGCTGGGGCTATATGCTCTACTATACTACTAATTTCATTTTTACTGGGTTGGCTGTATCGGTCGCATTTCATGCTGCACTTTTTAATATCGGAGGCGAAGGGCAAGCTATGATAGGAGGTTTAGGAGTAGCACTTGTTTGTTTATTTATCCCATGGCCTCACTGGACATTAGCTATTCTTGGAGCTTCAATTGGGGCTGCTCTTTTTGGTATGATTTGGGCAGGCTTGCCGGCTTATCTCCAAGCAAAAAGAGGAAGCCATATTGTTATAACAACAATTATGTTTAATTTCATTGCAGCCGGGGTTCTAAACTTTTTCCTAGTGGATGTTTTAAAGCCGAAGGGAAGTATGGATCCTGCTTCAGCAAATTTTCCAGCAAGTACGCACCTCCCCACCTTCCAAGATCTGGCGAGCTTATTAGGGTTTGAAAAAGCGTTTAGATCTGCTCCTGCAAATGTTAGTTTTTTTATTGCACTTTTGGCATGTGTGGCCGTTTGGTATCTAATTTGGCGCTCTCCTCTAGGATACGAAATTAGAGCGTTAGGAAAATCTGGACCAGCAGCGCGCTACGCGGGTGTTAGACCGGTCAAAATAATAATGATAGCTATGATGATTTCTGGTGCTTTATGCGGAATGATGGCAATTAATACGACACAAGGGGAAAGTGAGCGCCTTATTTTAAATTTCACCGAAGGGGCGGGCTTTATAGGCATCGCAGTGGCTCTCATGGGGCGCAGTCATCCCCTTGGGGTTTTACTAGCTGCATTGTTATTTGGATTTCTATACCAAGGTGGTGCAGAATTAGCCCTATGGACGAAAATACCACGCGAATTAATCGTCGTGATCCAAGCGTTAGTAATACTGTTTACAGGGGCCCTTAGTTTGATGGTAAGAGCCCCACTTGAAAGCTTTTTTATGTCTATGCAAAAGGCAAAAGGATGATTGACTTTTTAACTCTACTTCAAGTTTTAGATAGCTCACTTCGCTTAGCAACACCTTTATTGTTAGTTTGCCTAGCAGGATTATTTTCGGAGCGTGCAGGTATTTTTGATATTGGACTTGAAGGAAAGCTTTTGGCCGCTGCATTTGTGTCTGCGGCATTTGCAGCAATAACAGGATCTGTCTGGTTGGGTCTTTTGGCGGGCATTTCAGCATCCATTATGTTATCACTACTTCATGGTTTAGCGTCGATTACACTTCGCGGAGACCAAATCATATCAGGGGTAGCCATAAATTTTTTGGCAGCAGGACTTACCGTAGTAATAGCTCAAGATTTGTTTGGGCAAGGCGGCCGAACACCACCTCTAAAGTCCGGTGGTAGGTTCGAACCAATAAATTTCCCGGGAGCTACTTCATCAAAAGAAATAAATGACGCAGGTCCATTAATGCAGCTCTATTCAGAGCTTTTTTCTGGACACTCTCTTCTTGTCTACATCGCCCTACTCACAGTCCCTATTTCGTGGTTTGTTCTTTACAAAACGCGGTATGGGCTTCGCCTGCGAGCCGTTGGCGAAAATCCCGCTGCGGTTGACACAGCGGGAATATCAGTTGTCGGCCTGCGATATAGTGCAGTCGTTATCGGAGGTGTTTTGTGTGGTATTGCAGGAGCATATATTGCAACTTCCCTGCAGGCAAATTTTACAAAAGACATGTCAGCAGGACGTGGTTTTATTGCGCTGGCTGCTTTAATTTTTGCTAAGTGGCGGCCATGGTATGCACTAGGAGCGTGTTTGTTATTCGGATTTTTCTTCGCTGTAGATACTCGATTTCAAAATATATTGCTTCCCGCTTGGGCGTTAAGTGGGTTTTTAATAGTGATTGCACTGGGTCTAGTGAGCTATGTTTGGAAAAAAGACTATTTAGACAAAGCAGTTCTTGGAGGTTTAGCCCTTGGCATCTCAGCTGTCGCCATTATGGTTGTTTTTTCTGTTTGGAACACCGGTGCTGATAGCCAAATAAAGATACCCGTCGTTTTTATACAGTCATTACCTTATGTCTTAACCGTGGTTGTACTGGCCGGTTTTGTAGGCAAGGCAATTCCCCCAAGAGCGGGCGGACAACCATATGTTAAAGAGCGTTAGAGATACTAAGTTTCTGATCAGTCTAGTTGTTGCAAATACCAAATAATTCTGTCTAAAGACGGCTATGCAAATTTATCTTCCAATTGCTGAAGTTTCAGTTAACGCCTTTCTTTTACTTGGTTTAGGTGGGATCGTTGGTATTCTCTCCGGAATGTTTGGTGTTGGTGGCGGTTTCTTAATGACGCCTCTTCTATTCTTTATTGGAATTCCCCCAGCTGTTGCAGTTGCAACCGAAGCAAATCAGATTGTCGCATCCTCATTTTCAGGAGCACTGGCTCATCTAAAACGTAAAACCGTAGACCTAAAAATGGGTTTAATTCTCCTGATTGGGGGGCTTCTGGGAGCTGGGATAGGATTATTTATTTTTAATTATCTCAAGAGCCTTGGACAAGTCGATTTACTTGTGAAACTTTGTTATGTCGCGTTTTTAGGTATTATTGGAAGCTTGATGTTTATAGAAAGCTTGCGCGCGATTTTAAAGACGCAGAGCGGATCAATACCAAAGAAAATCCGTAGACCAAGAACTTTTGCTCAGCAATTACCTTTTAAAATGCGTTTTAGAACTTCAGGGTTATATATTTCTATAATTCCGCCAATATTAGTAGGGACCTTGGTAGGAGTCCTATCAGCAATAATGGGTGTTGGTGGTGGATTTATTATGGTGCCGGCTATGATTTACATACTTGGCATGCCAACAAAAGTTGTCGTAGGAACATCACTTTTTCAGATTATTTTTGTTACAGGTTTTACCACTGTGTTACATGCAACAACAAATTACACAGTTGATGTAGCTTTGGCCGTTCTCTTACTTTTAGGTGGCGTAATTGGTGCCCAACTAGGTAGCCAGTTTGGAACTCGCTTGCAAGCTGAACAATTGAGGATTCTTTTAGCCTTAATGGTTATTGCTGTTTGTATCAAAATTGCCCTCGACTTATTGATCATGCCAAGTGAACTGTATTCGATCAGTGATGCGAGTATGCACTAATGTTAAGGCTTATTTTATTAATTTTGATATCAGCTTCTTCCGCCATAGCGGAAAGTGTTGTCATCGGGATGGACAAAGAAAAAGTAGCAATAACTGCAACGTTTGATGGATCTCAAATTTTATTGTTTGGGGCGGTTAAAAGAGATAAGCCAACTCCCTTAGGTGATATTCAAGTTATCGTTACTATTGCAGGGCCATCAGAGCCAATTTCAGTCCATAGAAAATCAAAGGTTTTTGGTATTTGGATGAATACTGATACTGTAGAAGTAGACTCCGCACCGAGCTTTTATGCTGTTGCTACAAGCTCCGATTTGTCATCAACTATAAATGATACTGAAGACCTAAGATATAAAGTTTCTATACCTCGAGCAATTCGATCTGTTGGTGCACCTATGGATGTTTCGGATGCAGCTTCATTTTCAGATGCAGTAATACGGATCAGAACCGATCAAGGTTTATATCAATTGCTGGAAAATACGGTTGATATTGATGAACAAACCCTATTTCGAACATATATCGACATGCCTGCAGATATATCTGACGGTGACTATACCGCTCGGATTCTTCTGACAAGGAATGGAAATGTAATTGATGAATTCACAACAATAATTGATGTAAGAAAAGTTGGTTTAGAGCGTTTTTTATTTAATATGTCCAGAGAAAACCCTCTAGCATATGGCTTAATGTCAATTGCAATTGCTATATTTGCCGGATGGGCGGCCTCATTACTATTTAGATTGTTTAGGACTACCTAACGTGGAGCCATTCTGATGGCTCCATCTAAACGTATTACCTCTCCATTCAGCATATCATTTTCAATAATCTGAACCACTAACTTAGAAAATTCCGTTGGTCTTCCTAGTCGTGACGGAAATGGAACCTGTTTTCCTAAAGATTCTTGCACCTCTTCAGGTAAACTTTCTAAAAGTGGTGTTAAAAATAATCCCGGCGCGATCGAGCAGACACGAATGCCCTTATCCGAAAGATCTCTCGCCATAGGAAGTGTCATTCCTACAATGCCACCTTTGGAAGCTGCATAAGCAACTTGACCTATCTGCCCATCAAAAGCCGCAACCGACGCGGTATTTACTATGACACCCCTAAAACCATCCTCCGAATACTCCCTATTTTTGACCATTTCAGCCGCACATACAGAAGCGACATTGAATGAACCAATTAAATTAATATTAATCACTTTGCCAAATAGTTCGTTTGGATGCGCTTCACCTCGTGAAACAGTTTTTGCTGCTGGTCCTATACCAGCACAATTTACAACAATCTGGATCCCTTCATTTTGCTTCGAAAAAGATAAAACTGCTTGTTTTACAGAATTAATATCCGATACATCGACTTTGTAAAAATCTGAATTTATTTCTTTCGAAATCGCTAAACCTTTATCAGCGTCTAAGTCAAAAATAGCTACCTTTGCACCCATGGATGACAACATACGCGAAGTTGCTTCACCCAAGCCGGAGGCGCCACCGGTAACTACAGCTGATACTTTTCCATTTATTTCCATTGATCATCTCACCATATTTTTCTTATTCACTATACAAATTATTTCTTTTGGCTAAATTTTAGACGCGCTAAGTGATTTATATATATTGGCGCCAGGATACAGAAATGACACAATACAAACAACTTCCTAGAGAAGAGTTTCCAACCTTTGTTGAAATGCCAACTAGATGGATGGATAATGATGCCTACGGCCATATGAACAATATTGTCCACTATGCACTAATAGACACAGCTGTTACTGACTGGCAAAGAAACCATGGCTTCTTTAATGACGAACATAAATCTTTAGAATTTATGGTCATTGAAAGCGGTTGTCGCTACTTTTCCGAAGCTGCTTATCCAGATAGAATAGCAGTAGGCTTAAGAATAAAAAAAATTGGCAATACATCATGGATATATCAGGCAGGGCTTTTTAGAGAAAAAGATGAACTGTGTTTTGCCCTCGGTTTTTTTGCCCAGGTTCTCGTAGATTGTAATAATAGAAGGCCCACAACTATCCCCAAGAAAATGCGCGATGCGTTAAAAATAATTGAAATTTAATCTTAATAAATGAACCCGAGAGCATAGTTGCAAATTAGTAACTTCAGAAGTTAATCACTTTTCCAGTTTCAGCTGAAACCTGCGCTGCATGTCCCATTTTAACCGCCCAGATACCATCTTCCAGTGTAACCTCTGGCGACATCTGTCCGTCAACAACAAGCATGAATTTTTGATGCTGATAAAAAGTGGAACCATTATGATCTCCAGCTTCTAATATCATTTTATCCACAGGCACCTCTAGTTCTTTTAAACCAGACTTATCTCTTGGACTGATAACTATTCTTGATATTGGAGGGGCACCAAGATTTTTTGGCCAAAACCTGGCAGGTCCCGGAATAAAAGCCTCTATTTTGCCAGCCTCACCAGTGACTGATATCTCTTCTTGATACTTAGCCCCTTCAGCAAACATGCAAAGTTCCAGCATTGCCTTCATATTATTCTCAAACTCAATAATAACATATCCGTGGTCCCAAATATCAGGCACCAAACCCGAGTAATTTTCTTTTAGATGGTTAACGGCCTGCCCACCACTTGCCATTATCTTAGTTGGATTAGACTTTGTTATTAATCTCATCAAATCGAAAAAATGACAGCATTTTTCAACAAATGTTCCACCACTGTTTTTATTAAATCTGTTCCAATTATCAACTTTAGGAAGAAAGGGAAATCTATGTTCACGGATAGAGAGCATTTTGATATCACCCGTTACATTTTCTTGCTGCCTAATAAGTTCTGTTATTGGTGGCATATATCGATATTCCATGGCTACCCAAACCGGTGCTGTGTATTTAACTAAAAAATTTTCTACTCTCTTCAAATGATTGATGTTGGTGAATAAAGGCTTTTCCACCAAAATTGGCTTATGAGGTACACTCGCCAATTTTTCCAATTGCTCCATGTGAAGATGATTTGGTGAAACTATTAACCAACAATCAATATTTTCGTCTCTTAAAATTTGATCAAGTGAGTCATAAAACTTAGCCTTTGGTGCAAGTACTTTTGCCATTTTCTGCATATTTGGATTAGGTTCATAAATCGCATAAGTTAAAGCGTCTTCTATTAAATTTATATTCCGAAGATGCTCCTGCCCCATCATTCCACAGCCTATAATTCCATACCTTTTCTTCATAACACTCCTAACTGATACGCGTCGTGTAGCGGGCAATACTTGTATCTATCCAACTTCGTGAAAACTCAACAGGCGCTCCAAACTGATCGTTCGCCAAACGCTCTATACAAACCGTCGCATTGTCATGCGCTAATTTAAATTCCTCTGGTGCCCAAGAAGGAACTGGAAGTAAAGTCGCACTATCTTTAGCTGACATAATGC
>CAYMIR010000034.1:7127-10982 GCA_964390655.1 uncultured Marinovum sp. | reverse complement strand
ACCAGCGCGAAGGACGCCAACTATTCCTACGCCATAATGAACATCTAATCCTAGTTCATTTAAATAACTCGCTATTTTGTCTTTAGTTCTTTTTTCTTTGAAACCAAGTTCTGGAAACCTGTGAAAGTCACGACGAATTTCTGCTAAGTTTTCCGGTTTCAAATTCATTGAAGCTATCTGAACGAGATCTAAGAGGTTATGCTACACTAATGCTAGGAACTATCTGCAAGAAAAGTTGTAAAACCTCGCAGATTTTCCAATCAATTATCCAGCGTCGCCCCAAATACCGTGAAACTCATACGCAATTGCTTTTGTGTCGCCAACAACCCATGCGTCATGCCCAGGTTCGATTGAATATGCATCTCCAGCAGTGTAGGTGATTTCTGAGCCATCATCGTGGCGGCAGGTTATTGTTCCCTCAACTATGACTCCCAGATGTTTGGCTTGGCAACTTTCAGTGCCCACTAATGGTTTTATGTCTTTGGACCACACCCATCCTGGTTGCGCTGCAATTTTCATAACTCTATTGCCGCCCACGTTTACAATTTCGACTTTAGCATTGTTGGGTTCCATTACTTCAGCCGCTTCTGTTGCAAAGGTTTTTTTCTCAACTGATGACATATCTTTTACTCCTTGATTACTTAGCCCTAAGTTTTGCACGAAAAAATTTTTTTCCAAAACTTTATTTTTGCAAAACTAACATCAGCTATTGAAAGTAAGTGAAATATACCTGCAAAATACAATATAAATCTTATCTTCCTATCTGAAATTAGTTTTAATTTTTTAAGCTTACTATAATTTAGGGTAATATTTTAAAATTGAGAGTATTGGATATGAAACTCAAACTGCACCATATAAATCTGTGTACCTCCAATGTGAAAGATATGGACAAATTCTATCGAGAAGTTATGTGTCTAGGTGATGATGAGCCAAGTAAATTACCTCCAATAAATCAAAACCGTGGATTAGTTGGCGATGTTTCATTTGTTACTGATGGTGACGTCCAGATGCACCTTACAAAAAAAGATATTCTGAATTCTTTTCGTTCAGGTCAAACAGTTAACCCTTTGGAGCGTGGACATATAGCCTATAGAACTGATGATATTGAAGCCTTCAAAGTACATCTTGAAGATTTGGATGTTCCGTATTCGGACTGGGGCAGTGATGCCGTAAAAGGGTGGCATCAAATTTTCTTTTATGATCCTGAGGGAAATGTTATCGAGGTTCACCAAATAACAAATAATTAACTCACTTCAAATTGGCCAGTTAATTTGGATTTTAAGTAGCGAGCTCGGCAATGTTGGTGGAACATCTTATAAGACTGGAGAAAACCTGACCCCGCTACCATTTCAGGATTTCTTAATAAATAAATCACTACAATGATTCTGGACAAAACCATGCTATATTTTTTCTAGGTGGCTAAATTTTGTGCGCTGAAACTTAATTTCTAATCATTAAAAAAAGTTGTGTCACTAATCAAAATTATCGAATTAAATTGTGAATTAGTGTACCAACTGTTTGGACTCATAAACAAACTTTGCATCATCAAAAGTCTGCAAAATGGTCTCTATAGCGTGGGCTTCGTTGTAGGCAAAAACCAATTGATCATCCACCTCTTCGTAATGCCCATTAACATACCCTACAAGGTAAGGCTTGAGTTCTTTTCTAAGCATCAGTTTCTCCAAATTTATTTAGATATACATTTAATTGAGTAATTTGGATCAATTTTGGGATTGAGTGGAGCTGAATTCAGTAACCAAAAAAACTATTTTTGGATATTTATTGATAACAGTGGATAGCAAGTGTTTCTGCCAGTACCATTTAAAAAGAGTTTTGGTGGTTAACTTAGAAAGAACGTGGCATGCCAAGGACATGTTCTGCAATATATGATAATATCAAATTAGTAGATATTGGAGCTACTTGATATAGCCGCGTTTCCCTAAACTTCCTTTCGATATCATATTCGTGCGCAAATCCAAATCCCCCATGATATTGTATACAAGCATTAGCCGCCTCCCAACTAGCCTTTGCAGCGAGGTATTTTGCCATATTTGCTTCTGCGGCACAGGATAAATCTGCGTCGTAAAGTTGGGATGATCGATAACGCATTAAATCTGCAGCCTCAATTTCGATATAAGCTTCCGCTATTGGGAACTGAACTCCCTGATTTTGACCAATTGGACGTCCAAACACTTCCCGCTGGTTGACATAGGACGTAACTTTGTCGGTAAACCAATAACCATCTCCGATACACTCGGCTGCTATTAAAATCCGCTCAGCATTCAATCCGGTTAAAATATATTTAAAGCCTTTACCTTCTTCGCCTATCAAGTTTTCTGACGGTATTTCCAAATTTTCAAAAAATAATTCGTTTGTTTCGTGATTTACCATATTCTGGATTGGACGAACGGCCATACCCGACTTCATTGCAGATTTTATATCTACTAAAAAAATTGATAAGCCCTCAGACTTTTTTGAAACTTCTTCTAAAGGAGTGGTTCGTGCTAACAGGATCATAAGGTCCGAATGTTGAACTCGGCTGATCCACACTTTTTGGCCATTAATAACGTAGCGATCGTCCTTTTTTACAGCCTTCGTTTTGATCTTTGTCGTGTCTGTTCCCGTTGTGGGCTCGGTTACTCCCATAGACTGAAGTCGCAATTCACCACTAGCAATTTTTGGAAGATACTTTTCGCGTTGTTCTTTAGAACCAAAGCGAACAAGAGTATTCATATTATACATTTGACCATGGCAGGCACCTGAGTTACCTCCGGCTCGATTAATTTCTTCCATTATAACCGTTGCTTCAGTAAGGTTGAGTCCGGATCCCCCGTATTCTTCAGGAATTAATGCGGACATCCAACCTTCTTTAGTAAGAGCTTCCACAAATTCTTCTGGATACCCTTTTTGTGCATCGATTTTTCGATGATATTCTGAGGGAAATTGATCACATAGGGCTCTTACACCCCGTCTAATTTCTAGATGTTTCTCTTTAAAATTTTCCAATACAATGCCAATTTAATTGCTTACCCATCTAGTAAATACTTTGACCTACAAAATAAACAATACCAACTCCTGCGCCTATAATTAGTAAAATCAATATAAAGCTGATCGCTAAGCCTTTTAAATTTCCACTTTCTTCAGACATTTTTTCTAAATCCTTTCAAGAAACTTGATAAAAAATATTAGATCTTCCCAAAAGGCCGATGTTATGGCTCTCCATCTCTTGGTAGGTTGTGCCATAAGAGGGAGGCATTTAGTAATCTCGGCATTACATTTTCTTTTGATCTATGAACATATGTTTACGGCTTTTGTTTTTTTTCATCAATAAAACTTTTCGAATCAGAAAAAATACTACCTAAGATAAGGGGGAGAGTATAAATTTGTGAGGATTTTCTTAATTTATAATTATTACAAAATAAGCAAATGAAGGTTTCCATTTTTAAAATATTTCTGCTACAACAATACTACTAACAGTAAAAAGAAGTCATAATGTTAAAGGTTTTTAGCTGGCTCCGAAAGGAAGCTCAGTACCAGCGACTGGCTTACGGTAACTTTTATAGCTGGTACATAAAAAAAGATTATAGAAAATAAAAATAAGGGCGGTGGGTGAACCGCCCTTATTTATTTTTGCGTTATCTGAGACTGAATTAAGCTTTTACGTGGTCACTAATATCTAAAATTTTGCAAACTTGGAATTATGTGTTATTTATTGAAAAAACAATCTGGCGTAGACCAGGATAAAAAGGCAGGTAACAGGCATGAAGAAATCTCCGAGGTGGCGTATTGCCATAGCTCTGAGCGCCCTTTCAATTATATTTGTATCAGCGGCGTTAGCTGGTTAATTAAGGCGTT
>CAYMIR010000034.1:0-7027 GCA_964390655.1 uncultured Marinovum sp. | reverse complement strand
ATTGGTTGTGGAAAAGGAGTGGCCCAAATGGCCTCAGCTTTAGAGCAATCTTGGGAAGGTGATTTGAGCGGTGTTGTCGTCACTCGCTATGGTTTTTCAGATAATTGTAGAAAAATAAAAGTCTTGGAAGCAGCTCACCCGGTCCCGGATGAAAATGGATTGAGAGCCACAAATTGTATTCTTGATGCACTGGAGGGATTAACGGCCGATGATCTGGTTATAGCGCTCGTATGCGGTGGGGGATCCGCATTGTTACCGTCGCCACCACCTGAATTTAAACTGTCAGATGAGCAAGAATTAAATAAAGTATTACTGAATTCTGGTGCCCCAATTGGCGTGATGAACGCCATAAGAAAGCATTTTTCTCAAGTTAAAGGTGGCCAGTTAGCGCTTGCTGCCTATCCAGCGCGAGTGGTAACTTTGGTAGTTTCTGATGTTCCTGGTGATGACCCCACTCAAGTCGCATCTGGGCCAACAATTCCTAACCAGGTTTCAATACAGGAGGCGATTTCATTCATCAATGGGTATAAAATTGCCATACCTCCGAACATCAAAAAGTATTTTGAAAAAATAAATATGAATATCCCCTCGATTGATGACCCAAGGTTTTTCAAAAATGAGGCTAAAGTTATTGCATCTTCTAAAATTTCTCTAATAGCAGCAGCAAAAAAAGCGGAAGAATTAGGCTTTAAATCATACATTTTATCAGATGCAATTGAGGGAAGGGCTTCAGATATCGGGATAATGCATGCTGCATTGGCAAAGTTTAGGAAAGAGGAACAAACAATCTTTCAAAGGCCGGCAGTTATATTATCTGGTGGGGAAACTACTGTAGAAATAATAGATAAGTCTGGTCGTGGTGGAAGAAATACTGAGTTCTTGCTGTCCTTTGCATTATCTATCGAAAATGAATCAAATATAACTGCCCTAGCTGCTGATACTGATGGTATAGATGGTTCAGAAAATAATGCTGGTGCCTTTTGTGATGGTAGTACAGCGCTCAAGATGCGAGAAAAAGGATTTGATCCAAGAATGCATCTTATACAACACGACGCTTGGACCGCATTTAATGCAGTTGATGAACTTTTTACTCCTGGGCCGACAGGAACAAATGTAAATGACTTTAGAGCCATCTTATTGAGCTAATAGCACGAAGTTACTGATAAATTTTTACATTATCTTTGTTTCTCGCATGTTACTAATCGTTCAGCGTTGCTCATCATGTCGGGTTGTGTCAAAAGGCTATCGCGAGGACAATAGAGGGTAACGAAGTGATTGATTATAAAACGCGTCGCAAAATCATGGTTGATACTCAAATCCGGCCATCTGATGTTACTAAGTTTCCTATCATCGAAGCTTTTCTTTCTGTTCCTCGAGAGAAGTTTGTTCCCGATGGCAAGCGAGAGGCTGCTTACATTGGTGAAAATTTCCTAATAGGGCAAAACCGCGTTATTCTAGAACCAAGGACTTTAGCTAAACTACTTGATGCTCTTAACATAAATAATGATGAGTTAGTTTTAGATATTGGGACAGGATTCGGTTATTCGTCAGCTGTCATTAGTCTACTTGCGGAGGTTGTCATTGCGGTGGAAAATGATAGTAGTTTAGCAAGTGAAGCTGAAGAAATCTTATCTGAAATAGGGGTAGATAACGTAGTTGTTCAAGTTAGCAAACTCGAAGACGGTGCTCCCGAGCATGGGCCCTATGATGTAATTATTTTACAAGGTGGGGTTGAGGAAATTCCAGGGTCGATAATAAACCAACTTAAAGATGGTGGGAGGGTAGGTGCTATTTATATCGAAGAAGGTCTTGGCACTGCTAAAATCGGATTTAAGTTAAATGACAAAATTAATTGGCGATATTCTTTCAACGCGGCTGCTCCCGTTCTTCCAGGATTTTTTAAACAAAAGAACTTTGTCCTTTAGTAAAGTTTGATAAGATACTAAAATAAGAATCCTGATTATAGGAAAATTGATGCACTTTAGAATTTTTATTTTGCTTTTTGTTCTAACAAATAGCTTTTCGGTCTCTGCTAACGCAAAAGACACACTTACAGGCGCGATGGTGAGTGCCTATAACACTAGCGGTCTATTAGAGCAAAATAGGGCGGTATTAAGAGCGGCAGATGAAGATGTGGCGACTGCAGCGTCTCAATTGGCTCCTGTAGTTTCATGGGCATCATCGGTCTCACATAGCGGTAGTGGATCCAGTTCTTTTGATACTTCAGCAAACGCTTCACTTTCAGCTAGTTATACTGTTTATGACGGTGGAAAAAACGATTTAGGCTTAGAGGCAGCAAAGTTTTCAGTTCTTGCTACTCGGTCAAAGTTGGTTAACGTAGAGCAAAACGTTCTTTTTGGGGCTGTTACAGCTTATTTAGGGGTTATTCGCGAAACTGAGAATGTCGCCCTCCGAGAAAATAATTTATCTGTTATACGTGAAGAATTAAGAGCAGCAAACGACAGATTTGAAGTTGGCGAGATTACCAAAACTGATGTTGCGTTAGCAGAGGCTCGACTGGCGGCTTCAAACTCAGCGTTAGCTGTTGCTAAGGGTTCTTATGAAAAAGCTGTAGCAAGCTATATATCTGCAATTGGCGAAAAACCAAACACTCCTGAATACCCAAACTTTGTTCCAGAAGTGCCAAGCTCTTTAGAAAGTGCAATTACTATTGCACTGACAGAACACCCATCGATCGGCGAAATAAAGAACTTAGTTAAAGTGTCAGAAATTAATTCTAAAATAGCTGACTTAGCTACAGGTTTCACTATTTCATTGGGAAGTTCCGTATCACTTGATGAAGAAGGTGAGACGAGTGGAAACCTTAGCGTCACAGCAAGTGGTCCAATCTTCTCAGGAGGTAAATTATATTCGTCATCCCGGAAAAAAATTGCTTTAAAAGAGCAGGTCTTGGCAAGACTTTATTCATCAAAAATTTCAATTGAGCAAAACGTTACAAATGCCTTTTCATCACTACAAGTAGCTCAAGCGGCTAAATTGGCCGCTGAAGAACAAATTAGAGCAACTGAAGTGGCTCTAAAAGGGGTGAAAGAAGAAGCAATTCTTGGAGCACGTACAACATTGGACGTTTTGAACGCTGAAAAAGATCTTCTGGATGCCCGCATGCAGCTTATTTCAGCCAAGGTTGACGAAAACCTTTCCTTGTACCGATTATTGCTACAAATAGGGCGTTTGACCGTGGACTATTTAGGTTTGCCCATAGTGCAATACGACGTTGAAAAATATTATGATCTTGTTAAAAACTCACCCGCTTCAAATACGAAAAGTGGTTTGAAACTAGATACCATTTTAAAGTCATTGGCTAGCGACTAAATCAGCTTTGATAGATATTTAAGCTGCTTCTGCTTCCATAGCAGCATTTCTACGCTCGCTCTCCTCACGGGATAGGGCCACAGAAGTCCTAATGCCCTTTCCAACAAACTCCATTAAACCTTCAACTACTCGTTCATTTGGATCGATACCAGCGCACGATAAAACTTCTCGGCCATCTCTCGATCTTGCCCAACGAGCTATCTGCTCAGGACCGTTCCCATATTTTCGGTCATCAGCTATCGCGTCATCTAAAGCTGCTAATACTACCGCAGCAAAAAGCTTCCTAGCGCGATTACCTTGCTCAGAATTAAAAGCCGTTGCGTCAACGAAATCTTTCATCTCGTCGCTCCTTAATCAAAATTCATGTTGGTGTTGTGGCGCTTATGAACCAAAAAAACTGATTCGGGTAGCCTTATTTTGCATATCTGGTATGCATTTCTATCATACCTACCCAGAACGTCTTGGACGAGACATATTGCCACAACAGGATGTGAGAGATATAGAGTGCGTTAACAAAACGTCAACTCTAATTGAAAGCATAGATTGATGCCAAAGATAAACGGCAATGAAATTAAACCTGGAAATGTGTTACAACATGATAATGGTTTGTGGGCAGCAGTAAAAGTTGATCATGTGAAACCAGGCAAGGGTGGGGCCTTTGCGCAAGTTGAACTAAAAAACCTTAGAACAGGTTCTAAACTAAATGAAAGATTTAGAAGTGCCGATAAAGTAGAGCGGGTTCGATTAGAGCAAAAAGATCAGCAATTTCTATATGAATCAGATGGTATGCTTGTTTTTATGGACGTTGAGACTTTTGAGCAGTTAGAACTACCATCAGATTTATTGGGTAATAGAAGACCATTTTTACAAGACGGAATGACGATAGCTGTTGAATTTTATGACGACGAAGCGATTAACGCCACATTGCCTCAAAAGGTGACCTGCGTTGTTGTCGAGACAGAACCAGTGGTTAAAGGTCAAACTGCTGCAAACAGCTTCAAGCCAGCGATTTTAGATAATGGGATGAAAGTCATGGTGCCGCCTTTTATTGATCAGAAAGAAAGAGTTAACGTTAATACAGAGACGCTTGAATACTCCGAGCGAGCTTAATCAATCTACAAAGTTGTTTCCGTTATAAATAATTTCCACTTTTCCAGCCAACATTTTTTTTGTGGCTAATTCAAACCTTAAATATGCTAAAGCCCGACTGCTTGTGGAAGAGAATACTTTTCCAACAATCTTATCATTTGCATATATTGGCGTATCAAAGGGCACACGTCCTTTGGTTTCTACGATTGTTAACCCCTTTCTGAGCTTTGATTTATGTTTCATTCTTGCTGTGACTTCCTGGCCAACATAACAACCTTTTCTAAAATCCACGCCATTTAACTTTTCGAAACCATATTCCAATATGTAACTATCACTTGATAATTCTTTACCAAATTCGGGTATTAAATTTTCAATACGCAAATTTTCCCAGTCTATATTTTTTTCACTAATGTCTTTGTCGCTGTAATAGCGCCATCCCATATTAGGATGCCGTGGATCTTCCAAAGCTTTCTGCGGCTTATTTTTAATCCCTTTACTGACTTTAAAGTCAGTTTTTTCGATACTTATTTCCGCCCTTAACTTATATAAATTGAGCAGTTTTAATAGAGCGTCACTAACCTTAGAATTAACATCGATTAAAATATCTTGGCCCGAGTCTATTAAGAAAAAATCCGTAACTAGTTTGCCCTGTGGAGTTAAAAGTGCTGAGTAAATTATGTTGTTACTTAATTTATTAATATCATTGGTTACTAAATTCTGCAAAAAAGATTTGGCATCAGGACCACTGACACATAAAACAGTTCTGTTACACATTTTATATCCTAGTTACTATAAAATGAACTTTTATAATTATTAAATGTCAATTAACTGTAATCGATGCCCGCTCCATTTTCCATTATTATTCCTACTCTTAACTCTGAAACTGAGTTATGTGAAACTCTCAGGTCACTTTTTGAGGGAATTGAAAATAATTTAATCACAGAATTGATAATTTCTGATGGTGGTTCAACCGACAATACAAAAAAAATTGCTAACGAGGTAGGGGCTGTTCTAGTTGAGGGCCCCTGCGGCAGAGGTTTGCAGATTAGTAAGGGCATAGAAAAATCCCAAGGTGACTGGATTTTAATTCTACATGCCGATACAATTTTATCATTAGACTGGTCTATAAAACTTCTGCAAAAAATCGATAAGAATTTTGCATATTTTTTCAAATTGAAATTTAAATCAAAATCACTCTTTGCACGAATCTTAGAATATTGGGCTAAAATAAGATCAAGGTTTCTAGATTTGCCCTATGGAGATCAAGGCTTTCTAATTCATCGTGATCTTCTTGATACAATAGGTGAATTTCCTAAAATTCCGATCATGGAGGACATAGCTTTAGCTGACAAGTTAAAAGGAAAAATTAAGCCGTTGGATATAATTGCTCATACGAGTGCAGAAAAATATCATAATAATGGATGGCTACGCCAAAGTATGATTAACTTTTTAATATTAACTCAATATCGTTTTGGGAAAGATCCCCATAAATTATACCGAGTTTATTACAAAAACTAATCTAAAAAAGTTTGCCATTTTTAAGTTTAACGCGCCTTTTCATTTTTTTTGCTAAATTCTCATTGTGTGTTGCTATCAAGGCCGCCATCCCGGAAACCTCTACAAGTGATAAAAGTGCCTCAAATACTGTGTCTGAGGTTCTTTCATCCAGATTACCAGTTGGTTCATCAGCTAGTAAAAGTTTTGGTTCATTGGCCACGGCTCTACAGAATGCTACCCGTTGCTGTTCTCCACCTGAAAGTTGAGAGGGCCTGTGACTCGCTCTATTTTCTAGATCTACCAATCTCAAAAGCTCAATAGCCCTATTCGATGCCTGCTGAGGTTTTTTTCCATCAATTAACTGAGGCAAAACAACATTTTCTAGTGCTGAGAATTCTGGCAGTAGGTGGTGGAACTGATAAACGAAACCTATTTCGCGACGTCTTATTAGCGTTCTTGCCATATCCGACGCTTTTTGCATGTCTTGGCCTAAAAAATTAATTGTCCCCATATCGCAGGTATCAAGTAAACCACATATGTGAAGAAGAGTAGACTTTCCTGCCCCAGACGGCGCGGTCAACCCAACCAACTCTCCAGCAGCAATACCCAAATCAATTGAATTCAAAACTGTTAATGTTTCTGATTCACTAGTTTGATAGCTTTTGCTAACATCGTTTATCGATAAAATTAAATCACTCATATCTTAGTGCCTTAATTGGGTCCAATCGTGCAGCACGCCGAGCAGGCAAATAGGTTATAGAAAATGTTAAGCCAATTGATATTAAACTAGCAGTTAGTACATCTTCCCAGCGTAACTGTGCTGGGATGGAATAAATGCCGCGAATTGTAGGGTCCCAAACGTCACCACCAGATATTACGTTTATAAACGAAAATATTGGGTCGACATATAAAGCGAATGCACACCCCATCAGAACACCAAAAAAAGTACCAATAGTTCCAGTCAACGCACCACATAGGAAAAAAACTCTTAGTACCGATGCTTCTGAAAGACCAATTGTTCGTAAAATAGCTATATCGCGACTTTTGTTTTTGACGAGCATTACAAGTCCAGAAATTATATTCATTGTTGCGATTAAGACTAAAATTG
>CAYMIR010000033.1:0-11184 GCA_964390655.1 uncultured Marinovum sp. | reverse complement strand
GCATACCATAGATGCCCAGTATCAAAAGCCTCTATTTCAGGCTTAACGCCCGCCTTGGTCATTATCGAACCCATTGCCTGCAACATTCCAGGAGTATTGGTCATCACATAATCTGCTTCGGCAAAGTTCATTGTTCCACAATCCAATGTGCATATTTCCGGTAAACACTCAATAATATGCGCGACCCTCTCTTCAGCACCAATCATGTCTGTTCCTTCGGCAACTGGTAAAGGGTTTTCAGTGCCACCAAATACTATATCACCGCCCATGCCAGCAGTAAGATTGAGAACGACATCTACATCCGCATCTCTAATGCGATCTGTAACTTCACGATAATAGGCTAAATTTCTACTGGGTTTTCCAGTTTCTGGGTCCCGGACATGGCAATGAACGATGGCCGCACCTGCTTTCGCGGCATCGATCGCACTATCAGCGATATCTTTTGGGCTTCGAGGAACAAGTTGGCTGCGGTCCTGTGTGCTACCTGATCCTGTCACTGCGCAGGTTATAAAAACTTCACGATTAAGGTTGAGTGGCATATCTTTCTCCAAATAACTATTTATAAAATATCAGTTAGAGAAAACAAAAACTTTGCTATATTTACCAATTTAAAACGCAACCGCGACAATAATGAAAATTAGCCCCTGAAACCTAGCGCAACCACAAATTTCTCTGAACTATCTGATCGGCTGCTAGGAGGCTTAACGTTATATACTTTTTTAAATTTTTGTTTTAGTAAAATTTGCAGATCGCTTTCCGCTCCACCTGCTAAAACTTTAGCAACAAAGGTTCCCCCCTCTTCCAAAACATCAAAGGCAAAATACGCTGCAGTCTCACACAGTGCCATTATTCTAAGATGGTCTGTTTTTTTATGACCAGAGGAAGATGCTGCCATATCAGACATTACAACATTTGCTTTTCCTTCAAGGATTTTTTTGACTTCGAGATCCGCATCATTCGCCATAAAGTCAAGTTGATAAAATTTGGCCCCGGGCAAAACTTCTACTTCCTGTAAGTCTATCCCAATAACTGAACCAATTTTAACATTCTTTTTCACGCCAAGTGCATTCACTAAATCGACCGAAACTTGGCTCCAGCCTCCTGGAGCGCAACCTAAATCAACTACCTTAGATCCTGGTATCAAAAAATTATATTTTTCATTTAACTCTAAAATTTTAAATGCGGCTCGCCCTCGAAAACCTTCAAGTTGAGCCCGCTTAACATAAGGGTCATTTAATTGACGCTGAAGCCACTTAACCTGACTTACTGTTTTTCCTCGAGCTGATTTAACCTTTACCTTAAGGTCTCGCTGCCCACGCCCAGAGATATTTTTAACCTTTGTTGTTTTTTTCATCAATTCATCAATTTGAAATTATAAAGCTTTTTCCTAAATAATAGCGTCCTCTAACACTCCATTTGCAGACATTTGAGCGTAAAGCAGTCCTTCTCGCAAACCACGATCAGCAACCGTTAGCTTATCCGTAGGCCAACTTCTCAACATCGCTTGCAAAATAGCTGAACCAGACATTATTAAAGCCTGTCTATCACGCCCAATTCGAGGGTCTTTTTTACGCCCTTCTGGCCCCATCTCTAGATACGACCGTATTACCTTGTCAATTTGCTCCGTTGTCATTCTCAAACCATCTACCTTTGTACGGTCATATCGACGCAATCCAAGATGTGAAGAAGCTACTGTTGTCACCGTACCGGAGGTCCCTATAATCTGAAAACTAGCATCCACCTTATTATCCTTGTAAGGCGCAAAATCAGTCAATTTCTCTTCAAAATACCAGCTCATCAAAGCAAATTTGGCGGAGTCGTCCTCTACATCACTAAATTGATCTCGCAAAGTCGCAACACCTAAAGGTACAGATATCCAATCTACCACTTTGGCGGCGGCAAATGGGCTTTGAACTGAATGAAAACCGGCATGTAATCGCATTATCGATTTAGGTCTTTCATGAGGAGGAACAGAAGCTAGATCAATCCAAACAAGTTCAGTTGAACCTCCTCCAATATCGACAACCATTAGTTGTTCAGATTTTGAGCTAACTAGAGGAGCACATGAGATTACCGCCAACCTTGCTTCTTCTTCCGTATTTATAATATTGAGTTTTAAGCCTGTCTGCTGAAAAACTTTAGAGATAAATTCTTTTGAGTTTTTTGCACGTCTGCAAGCTTCGGTTGCGATAAGCCTAGCATATTTAACATCATACTTATCTAGCTTTTGTTTACACACTTGAAGGGCTTGGATTGTGCGATTGATGGATTCTCGGCTTAATCTTCCAGTTTTTTCAAGACCAGATCCTAATTGAACAGATTTTGCAAAACTATCAATTACATGAAACTGTGCACCTTTTGGCTGTGCAATTAACATACGACAGCTGTTGGTGCCCAAGTCGAGTGCTGCATATAAAGCCTCAGGCCCCGAATTTTTATCAATAGCGCTCTCAACCACTCGAGGGAAAGCCGCTTTTTCTATAGGCTTCTTGGGCGCCATAGCTTACGCCCTCCATTATAAGTTAGCCTAACGATACGTCGGAGATTGACACTGTGCAAGACACTTTAATTCACGGTAGATTTATTTAATCCCACTTCTCCAGTTCAAAAGTCGCAGCAGCAATGCTTTCTGTCGAAATCTAGCCGTTAAAAATCAACTAATTATCTTACCAAAAAAAGAGTTTTGTCGGGGAGTCGTTGGATGCATGACGTTGTAATTGTTTACTGGAGGGATATCCCAGCACAAGTTATTGTCGGCAAGGGCCGTCGTGCCACTAAAATACAGCTATCTGAAAGGTTTGAACAAGCTATCGATAGAGCCGCGATGAAGTCGGACCAAAAGTCCACTGATGACTATCTTGCTGAATGGAGAAAGGCAAAACCGTTTAAAGTGGAAGGTAATCCAGAGAACATTGCAAAAGTACAGGCAGAAAAATTAGAAACCGAATACGACAAAGAAAAATTAATATTGCTTGTAAACAATAATGGTCGAGCTAACTAACCGAAATCGAGGATAGACATGGCACTTTTTGGATTAAAAACTAAGGCTTCACAAAAACCAAAGGTGAGTGAAAACCTTGAACGTTTTATGCATGATTTTTCCATTGAAGTCATGCCTAGGACGGCAGAAAAAATTGAAAATTTTAAAGATCTTCTACCCAAAAGCACTAGGGTTTATATTGCTCATATCGAAGGAACACCAATTGAAGATATGGTAAAAACTGCAAGAAGACTTGCTGAAGACGGCTTTGCCGCAATGCCCCACTTTCCTGCTAGAATAATTAAAGATAAAGCTACCCTAAATGAATGGATATCTCGCTATCAAGGAGAGGCTGGAGTTAAACAAGCCCTATTGTTAGCAGGAGGTGTTAGCAATCCGTGCGGTGAATATGAAAGCTCTATGGACCTTTTGGAAACTGGCTTATTTGACAAGGCTAATTTCAAAAACATTCATATCGCAGGCCATCCAGAGGGAAATAAAGACATTGACCCCGACGGAAGTACAAGAAACGTAGATGCCGCCCTAAAATGGAAGCAAAATTATAAAAATATTACTGACGCCAAGATGGCAATAGCCACTCAATTTGCTTTTGAAGCTGGCCCTATTATTGAATGGGCCAGTTCAATTAAAAATGCTGGAATTGACATACCTATTCATATCGGAATCGCGGGACCCGCTAAATTACAAACGCTTATTAAATTCGCTATAGCTTGCGGCGTAGGACCATCCCTAAAAGTTTTACAAAAAAGAGCTACAGATGTTACCAAGCTTCTTTTGCCATACGAACCGACCGAGGTTCTATCCGAATTAGCAGATCATAAGGCAAAAAATTCTGATTTTAATATTACGAATGTTCATTTCTTTCCACTCGGTGGAATCAAAACAAACGCTAAATGGGTTACGGAAAACTGTGGGACTTCAGGGATTCCAGCAAATCAAATATAAGGAAAAAAAATGGTAGAAACTGTTGTTGAATCAAAAACTAAAGCTTCTGTTTTGGGTTTTGACCACCCTTTTTGTGTAATAGGTGAAAGAATAAATCCGACCGGTAGAAAAAAGTTAGCAGCTGAGCTAGAGGCTGGTGATTTTTCAACAGTGGAGAAAGACGCACTGGCTCAGGTAGCGGCTGGCGCAAATATATTAGATATTAATGCAGGTGTAGTATATAACTCTAACCCTAATCCAAACGAAACAGAACCCCCCTTAATGAAAAAAATGATTGAGTTAGTCCAAGGGCTTACCGATATTCCTTTATGTATTGATAGTTCGGTTCCTGAAGCCTTAGAGATGGGTCTTGAAACTGCTCACGGCCGCCCACTTTTAAATTCGGTAACAGGTGAAGAAGAACGCCTCGAATTCGTATTGCCTTTAGTAGCAAAATATAATGTTCCTGTTGTAGCGATAAGTAATGATGACACAGGTATTTCAGAAGATCCTGACGTTCGCTTTGCAGTTGCAAAAAAAATTGTTGAACGCGCTTCAGATTTTGGGATACCTGCCAACGATATCGTCGTAGACCCTCTAGTAATGCCCATTGGAGCGATGGCGACTGCTGGTAAGCAGGTATTTACGCTAGTTCGTAAATTACGAGAAGAATTAGGAGTGAATACTACTTGCGGGGCATCAAATGTTTCGTTTGGATTGCCAAACCGCCACGGAATAAACAATGCTTTTTTACCTATGGCTATGGGTGCAGGGATGACATCTGCCATAATGAACCCTGTTGCATTACCTGTAACGCAGAAAAAAATTGCAGAGAAGAAGGCTGAGGTATTATCTTCCGGTATAATAATTCCAGAAACGATGGACGATGAGACCTTTGTTTCCACATTTGGAATGGGATCTACTCAGCCTCGTCCAGGAAAAGAAATGGAAGCGATTAGGGCGGCAAACTTACTAACAAACAACGATCCACATGGCGGAGCTTGGATTAAATTCAACAAGCCATCTGGATCCTCAACGGAAAGCTCTGGTGAAGGCGGTCGGTCTCGAAGACGTGGCGGTAGACGCAGAGCATAATTAATCGATATTCAAAAACACTCACTAAAATTTTCACGAATTTTGTTAAATATGAATTGCACGATCATAAGCATCCAATACACTTTCGTGCATCATTTCTGAAAGTGTAGGATGAGGAAAAACTGTCGATATTAAATCTTCTTCAGTTGTCTCAAGTTTTTGACCCAAAACAAATCCTTGAATTAGTTCTGTGACTTCCGCGCCAACCATATGCGCACCTAAGAGTTCTCCAGTTTTGGTATCAAAAATTGTTTTAATAAGGCCTTCTTCCTCACCCAAGGCAATAGCCTTACCGTTTCCGATAAAAGGAAAACGCCCAACTTTAACCTTAAATCCTTTTTTCTGGGCTTCTTCTTCGGTCAAGCCAACGCTTGCTATTTGAGGGTTGCAATAAGTGCATCCTGCGACAGAACTTGGATCAACAGCATGAACTTCCTTTCCAGCAATTAGTTCGGCGACCAAAACACCCTCATGGCTTGCTTTATGGGCCAACCAGGGCGCTCCAGCGACGTCTCCAATAGCGTAAATGCCCTTGATACCAACGTTACAATTACCATCAGTTTTTATATGCGATTTTTCAATTTTAATTGGTAACTTCTCAATGCCTAAACCCTCTATATTTCCAACAATACCAACTGCTGAAATTACAGTATCAAATTGTTCAACTTTTATTTTTCCAGCATGCTCCATCTCGACGTTTGCTTTATTGTTCTTTAGCTCGATTTTTTTCACAGATGTTTTAGTTAAAATCTTCATACTTTGTTTCAAAAATTGTTTTTGTGCAAAGTTTGCGATTTCAGCATCTTCAGCAGGTAAAATTCTATCCACCAACTCTATAACAGTGGTATCAGCACCAAGAGTATTATAAAAGCTTGCAAATTCTATTCCTATTGCTCCTGAACCTACTACCAGAAGCTTTTTAGGCATACGAGTGGGTGTCAAAGCATGCTTATAAGTCCATACGATTTCACCATCTGCCTCCAAACCAGGCAATTCTCTGGCTCGTGCGCCAGAAGCAATAATTATGTTATCAGTTAATAATTCTTCAGATTTTTTATCTGTTAAAACTCTAATTTTTCCTTTTCCCAGAATAGAAGCCTCTCCGAAAAAAGATTTTACTTTATTCTTTTTTAATAAATGAGTAACGCCTTGATTTAATTGCTTTGATATACCGCGAGACCGTTTAATTACTGCTTGCAAATCAAAAGATATTTTTTCTGCGTTCAATCCAAATTCATTTGCCCGGTGCATTAAATGAAAGATCTCGGCAGACCGCAACATTGCTTTTGTTGGAATACAGCCCCAATTAAGGCAAATACCACCCATATGCTCTTTCTCAACAATTGCCACCTTAAGACCCAACTGTGCACTCCGGATAGCAGCTACATAGCCGCCAGGCCCAGCTCCAATTACAACTACATCAAATTCATTTCGTGACATACTTGGCTCCACAGCAAATAATGTTTAACGTTAAACTAATAAACCTAAATACTCAATGTGTCTTTCAGCAAAATATACTGCAGATTAGGCTGCATGATTGTTTAACTTTGAAAGCACAGCTTGATATCCACCATGATCAAAATATTCCTGCTCAAACAGGGTGTTAGAACGACCCAACTGACTGTTTCTACTTGGAAAACGTCCATAATTCCGTATTAATTCACGGTGGGCCCGAGCATGCTTAAGTAAAATATGACCAGATGATGGGAGTTTTTCTAATATTTGACGTATACACCTTTCCTGATCATATAAATTTTCAGAGTGCATTAAGGGCATATAAAAAAACTGACGTGCCGGTTCATCAATTTTCAAATCAAACTCATGTTTGATTGACTGCTTAGAAGCCGCAATCGCAATTCTATCAGCAGCAAAAGAACTTTTGTTCCCCCGGAAAATATTTCTAGAAAACTGGTCTAAAACTATTATGTATGCCAATGCTCCAGAGGGATAAGTTAGCCATAAACTATGCCCACCCGAAAGGATATGCTGCAAGGTTTCTTTAAATTTTTGCTCAATTAATCCATCTAAAAACTCATCAGAACTAAACCAACAATCAGGCCCAACTTCGTCGAGCCAGAAATTTAAAATAAATTCGGGATCCATGCCTGTTATCCTGCTTTTTTACTACATTAAGACATGGGATTCATTTTTTGTGAAGCAATTTTTTAGATGGAGCCTAACTTTAATCCGTTTCTTCAGCTTCTTCAGCCGCTTCAATAGCTAACTCTTGGGCAATTTCCATAGCAACAACAGAAGTCGTTGGAAGAACGGTTGTATAGCTAGATGTATCTATATCGGAAATTCCACGCTGCGTCATTCTGTAGAAACCATAACCTGTAAGCAAGCCTAACAAAGTAGCCAAAACTATAAAAAATCCCTCAGGTCCCATTTTGGTCATTAAATAGCCAGTGAATAAAGGTCCACTTATAGCACCCAGACCATTTAAAAAAAGCAAACCACCGGAAGCAGAAGCCATATCATCAAGCTCTAGAAAGTCATTTGTATATGCTATGAGCAGTGAATAAAGAGGATTAGACATACCCCCGATAAAAAATGCACTTCCAACTAAAATTAAAAAGGAGCCTTCAACTACAATTGCGGATAAGGCCGCAATAAATCCAATTGCTGACGTTACAACAATCAATATTCTACGATCCATCTGATCTGAGAGCCAACCAATTGGGAACTGAAAAACCATTGCCCCTATATAAAATGCGGCTACGAAAGATGAAATTTCAGACAATGACAAGCCTGCTTTAGTTCCAAATACTGGGGCCATACCAAATTGAGCTGAGAAAATACCGCCCAAAAAAAACATACCAACACAACCCAATGGTGACGTAGAAAACAACTCCTTGATACTCATCGGTTTAGTAGCCTCAAAAGCAGGCGTGGGAGTAATAGATAATAAAATTGGCGCAAAAGAAATCGATACAAGTACCGAAATTAGTACAAAAAGTTCAAATCCACCTGGATCACCAATAAGTAACAAAAGTTGTGCTGCTACAATGCCAGCCATTTGTACAACCATGTAAGACGATAGAAGCTTACCTCGATTTTCATTTGTAGCAGCATTATTCAACCAACTTTCGGCCGTTATATAAACGCCACAAAAGCAAAAACCGATGATCACTCTTCCCCCAGTCCAAACCCAAGGATTTACTAAGAGAGGATACAGGATTAAAATCGCAGAAATAAACGAAGCCAGAGCTGCAAAGACTCTAACATGACCGACGCGTCGTATTAACTCAGGGACCAACCTACTGGCTCCTAAGAACCCCATAAAATAGGCCGACATTACAAGTGACATTTCAAAGGTGGAAAAGTTTTCCAATTCTCCTCTTACACTAAGTAGCGTACCTTGAAGGCCATTTCCAAGCTGCAAGAAAAGCATACCCAACAAGAGAGCCCAAGACCCTTGCATTACGAGCAACATATTAACACCTCAAAAAAATTAACATGGTTTTTCTATGGAAACAGGAGTGACGAATCTCCATAAGAAAAAAACCTATACCGTCGCGTTATGGCGTGTTTATAAATAGTTTCAATAGTTTCTTTTCCCATTATAGCCGAAACAAGCATTATCAAAGTAGATTTTGGCAGGTGAAAATTTGTCATTAAACCATCCGCAACTTTAAATTTGAAACCTGGGTAGATAAAAATATCTGTCTCTCCATGCCACTCGCATAATTTTCCAGTCGATTGAGCTGCACTTTCCAACAATCTTAACGCAGTTGTCCCAACCGGTATTATTCTTCCGCCATTTTTTTTTGTTTTATTTATCTCGTCAGCTGTCTGCTGACTAATCTCTCCATATTCAGCATGCATTTTATGCTTTCGAATTTCTTCATCTTTTACCGGCAAAAATGTTCCCGCCCCAACATGCAGTGTTAAAAACGAAATTTCCACTCCAATACCCCTAATTTCATCCAACAAAGCATTATCAAAGTGTAAGGATGCGGTCGGTGCCGCTACTGAACCCAATTTTCGAGCAAAAACAGTTTGGTAATCTAGTTTATCATTATTATCCGCTTGGCGTTTTGAAGAAATATATGGAGGAAGCGGCATCACACCTAAACTATTCAAATATTCAAAAAAATCTGGGCCTTCGATATTAAATTGGAGCAATGCCTGTCCATCAATTTTATCAACAAGTTTAGCTCGAAAATTTTTATCAAAAAAAATCTCCTCACTCAATTTTATCTTTCGCAAAGGTTTAACCAATGCGCTCCATATTCGGTCCTTTTTTGCAGCGAGAAGCGTAACCTCTATGTTAGCAGATGTTGTTTTATTATCTTCAATTAACCTGTTTCTAATTCCGCTTAATCTTGCCGGAAGTACTTTTGTATCATTAAGAACTATTCTATCCCCAGATTTCAGAAATTTTGGTAGATCATTAACAAAGCTATCATCAATATTATTTCCCCTCGCTACTAGCAGCCGGGATGAAGATCTTGGGCTTGCCGGTCTTGTTGCGACTAATTCTTCTGGAAGATCAAAATCAAATTCACTCAAAAACATGGATTATTCCAAATTAGGAACTGGTCGACGGAAAATTTCCCTGAAAATAGCAGGGGTAAAAATAGAAAGTGGATTAACCAACACTTCTGGCTTTCTCGCATTTCCCTTTAATCTATAATTAAAACCTAGAAGACCCTCACCTTTTCTAGTAAAAATCGATCCAATAGCGTTAACTACGTATAGGGGCGACAAAACTCCCTGCATATTTAAATTGTTATTGGTTTTATCGTAATAACCTTCTAACGAAATGCCTATAGATGGACCAAAGGCTGAAGCTCGTTCAAATTTTATTTGATCTGGCAAATTGATGAAATCAGCTTCAATTTCATTTAAAACCAATCCAGGACCTTGAAGTTGATCTATCAACCCAACAATGCTGATGGCATCTAAAAGTTCTAACAAAGCAGGCATATTTCGAAGACGAATATTTTTGAATTGTAATTTCCCTTCCATCCCTGGAGAACTTTCTAGATGGCTAAGATTTAGTTGTGCTGTACCCCCGTCAGCAGCTTTTGCAGCTCCTAATGCTCTAATAAAAGACCCAGCGTTATTAGAAACTGCCCTCATATTGAAGCCACTCTTAACCCTTTCTAATTTTCCACTAAAAGAAGCAAGGTCGTTTAAACTACCTGAAAATTCTCCTTTCCCAGTAGAATCTAAGGCTGCAGTAAACCTTGTAATACCCTGTTTCTCATATAATTTTAACTCATCTAAATAAATTGATAATGGAGCTGATTTTTCGGACGGACTTGTAACTAAAGGCAATTTCAAAAATTCTTGTAGGTTAAGTTCACCTCCAGTGACTTCAAGAGCACCGTCATTATTTATAATTAACTTTAGGTCAAATACATCCTTTAATGCCAGCTTTTCAAAGTTGAGCGAAAATTTCTCATCTTTTTTTCTCAAAGCCGAACCAACTAAAGCTAAATCAGGCGAACTTAAAAAAATATCGTCAATAACAACTTCGTCTCCTAAACTCCCATAAACTCTTAGCTCAGCCTCATCTTTCATTTCCTTGACCCAGCCAATTGGAGGGTAACTCAACTCAACCCCTTTTAAACTGCTGGTTAACTCAAATTTCACTTTTTTACTTTCTAGAAATTTTAAGGAAAGTTTAGCTGGAGCAGATCCAGAAATTTTAATGTCAGAAAAACCATCTGGTAGCATTTCCAATGCTTTCTCTGATAAACTGAAATTAATTTCTAAAAATTTAGCATCATCCTTTACTATAGAGCCTGAAAACTCTGCTTGAACGGGTAAATTTTTTACTTTTGCATTCCCCTTTATTTCTAATCCTTTCTTATTGGCAAAAAAATCTAAGGTGCCGTTTGAAATAATGAAGTCTGGAATAATCACATGGGACGAAAACTTTTTAGCCGTTCCCTTAACTTCATAAGTAATTTCATCTGATGTTAAATTACTTTTCAAAAGTACTTCTACTCGACCTTTTCCTGAAATCTGTGCATTTCCAAAGTTAACTGGTTGCTGCAATCTATCCAGTAACTTTAAAGGCGGCTTATTTAATACATTGGACATGGATCTTAGAGCCCCATTAGCGTTAATCAGTATTTTTGCTGGACTAGGTTTAATGCGACTATCTTTTATAAAAAAGCTACTTCCAGCAATATCTATAGCTTTACCTT
>CAYMIR010000032.1:0-11600 GCA_964390655.1 uncultured Marinovum sp. | reverse complement strand
GAAGGCGGGGGATTTTGAATCCCCTGCGTCTACCATTCCGCCACTCGGGCACTGAATAGCTTAATAAGGAAACAATATAGTTACGTCCAGATGCAAAATGAAAGTATTGACCATCATAAAGACACATGCGATTAGCCAATAAAATCAAATGCGCTTTATACGATTTCTATATAACTGGACTATGGAACTAGCCAATAACCCACGGGCTATTTGGTTATTGGGATTCGTTGGGTTCATTGAAGCAATATTTTTTCCAATACCACCTGATGTTTTGTTAATACCTATGATTTTAGCAAACATCAAAAAGGCCTGGCTTTATGCTCTTGTTACTACAATTTCGTCTGTTTTGGGAGGACTAGTGGGTTATGCTATTGGTCTTCTCGCTTATGCACAAATAGCTGAACCTTTACTTATAGGACTTGGAAAACAATCTGCTATAAACTTATTTTCAAATTCTATAAACGAAAATGGATTTTTAATTGTACTAACGGCAGGGATATCTCCAATACCATTTAAAGTTGTCTCTGTTATGTCTGGTTTTACACAAATGCCCATTTATGTCTTTATTGCATCTGCTTTACTAGGAAGAGCTACTAGGTTTTTCGTTGTAGCAACTCTATTAAAGCGCTACGGAGAAACCATAAAAAGTTTTATAGAAACGTATTTAGGTTGGCTGTTTCTATTTTTTATGGCTCTTATTGTGTTCGGAACTTTGGGTTTAGATTTTTTATGACAACGAAGCAGTTGATAACCATTGCAGGCATTTCTTCAGCAGCTATGATTTTGGGGGCTTATTCTTTCGAATACATAGGGGGATTTTTACCGTGTAAACTGTGCATTTGGCAACGTTACCCACACTTTTTAAATATTTTAATCTTTCTATTATTCTATTTCTTTTCAATGCGTAGCCTCATTTTTATTGGTATGATATCTATGTTAGTCTCAACAATTTTAGCTTTCTATCATGTGGGAGTAGAACAAAAGTATTGGTCTGGCCCCAACTCCTGCACTAACTCCTCTATAGAAGGATTAAGCACTGATCAGTTATTAGATAAAATAATGAGTGCTCCGCTTGTTCGGTGTGACGAAATAGCATGGGATTTAATAGGTATTTCTATGGCTGGATGGAATGCTTTGATATCTTTTTGTTTATTTTTAATTTGGTTTTATTGTTTCCGAAGAAATCAGATCGGATAATTATTATTCAAGAAAATTTGATCTATTCAACGAATATTTGGCCATTTTCTCATTAAGAGTTCGTCTAGGTATTAATAATTCTTCCATTACCTTGTTTATTGAGCCTTTGTGCTTGCGCATAGAGCTTTCAATTAACGATTTTTCAAATGCTTCAACGTATAATTTTAAAGGTTTTCCGTCTGAAGTTATTGTATTATTGATATTTTCTTCAGAAATTATTAATAATGAAGATAGATTTACATCTCCTCTTCTCGATTGAATTATGATCTGCTCAGCAACATTTATAAGCTGTCGTACATTACCTGGCCATGGTGCTTGCCTCAGCTGACTAGATTGTTCTGAGGTTAGTACAGGAGCTAAACAACCATATTCTTCTGCAAACAATAATGCATATTGATAAAACAAATCGATTATATCATTTCCTCTTTTTCTCAGTGAAGGAACTGAAATTTTTAAAGAGCTTAATCTGAAATATAAATCTTCCCTTATTATTTTTTTTGCCAATGTTAACGATGAGTGGTTAGAAATTGTTATCAATCTTATCTCTGAAGAATTTTCCAAAACTACTAACTTATCTAATAGTTTTCCTTGAAGATCGATGTGAAGTTTTTCTATATCCTCTAAAATAAGTGTTCCCCCTTTGGCTTCCTCAAAAGCAGGAAAAAAATTGTCAGTTTCTTCTATTGGTCCAAATAATCGTCTGGACAAGGTGGGACCGTCATAGGCGCCGCAGTGAACTGTAATTAATGCTTTTGCCGTTTTCTGGCTAACTGCATGTAAAGCATGAGCGACAAGTGTTTTGCCAGACCCCGTTTCTCCTTCTATTAATACAAAGGCATCAGATTGAGAAAAATCCAAAATATCTTCTTTTAATTTAAGTAATTCTTTAGATGAGCCCGCTAACTTTTTGATAATTTTGGAACTATCTGATAGTTCTTGGCGGAGTTCTCTACTTTCCAAAGTGGAGCGTCGCTTTTGAGCAGCTAATTTTATTAATTGAGTTAAATCTTCAGGCTCAAAAGGTTTCTCTAAAAAATTAAAAGCGCCCAATCGCATAGCTTCAACAGCCATTGGTACGTCTCCATGACCGGTTATAAGAATTACAGGGAGCCCACTATCTTGCCCCATTAATTTTTTTAATAGCTGCATCCCGTCCATACCGGGCATTTTGATATCGGTGACAACTACGCCTGGATAATTAGAACTTATAGTGGATAATGCATCTTCTGCTGAAGCAAAACTCTCTGGTTCATAACCTGATAAAGAGAGCCATTGTGAGATAGAGAGTCGCATATCTCTTTCGTCGTCAATTATAGCTACCTTCATGTTTCAATACCAGAATTTGAGTTTGCAGTTTCTCTGACAGTTATCTTACTTGGATCGAATAATGGTAATGTGATCTTAAATTCAGCACCGTTAGAGGAGAGATTTTTACCTTGAAGTATACCTCCCAATTCGGAAATGATATTTGACGATATAGCAAGCCCTAACCCTAACCCTTTTCCCAAATCTTTAGTAGTTTGAAAAGGTTCAAAAATAGTCTCTAAGTTACTGATACCCTTACCGTTATCTCTTAATAAAAAAATTGCGGACTCTTCTTTATAAAGTGATATTTTTATTTCAGGCTCCTCGACTTCCATAACTGCATCTAGAGCATTTCGCAGTAAGTTTATTATAACCTGTTCAAGTCTTTGTTGATCTGCCATAATAATGACTGCTTCAGGTTCTATCAACGTTTCAATTTTTACTTTTGCCTGTTTTAATTGTGGTTCCATTATGGCCATTGCCGATAAAAAAGCGTCGTTGAAATTTACTGGAACAAAGCTTTCGGTGTTTTTTCTTGCAAAGGATTTAAGTTGTTTAGTAATTCCCCCCATTCTTTGAATTAAGTCATCAATTCTCATCAAAGCCGTAACGGTTTCATTGGGTCTATTCCTTTTCAATAATAATGAAGCACCTGCTAAATATGTTTTCATAGCAGCCAAAGGTTGATTTAACTCATGGCTTATAGCCGCTGACATTTCACCTAATGCGGCCAATTTGGAATGTTGTTCTAAAGTTTGCTCAACAGCAAGTAAATTTTTTTCTACTCGTTTGCGTTGCTTAATTTCTTCGGTTAATCTTTTATTTAGTTCTTTTAATTGAAATGCTTCTTCCTCAAAAAAATTGAGACGAACAACATTTTTTCTATTTAAAAGATACAAACAAAATACAATCAAAAATAAAAGGAAAAGGATTTCAAAAGCGAGAATGGTGTTAACTTTTTCTCTTACGCTTGAGTAATTAGTAAAACTAGAAATATTCCAATCCAGCAAAGGTATTTTTTCGTTAGTGCGGATTGCAGCCTTTTTATTTGGATAAGTACCCAAGCCTTTTAACTTAGTCAATTCGGTTGTCACATTATAAGCACGTTTTAAAGTGTTTTCAGGTGTTTTGATCTGAAAGGCTTGTTCCTCGGTCAATCCCTTCCAACTAGGTTCTGTGGAAAGAATTATTGTGCCGGCATTATCGGTTATGATAATAGTCTCCCCACTTTCCGCCCAAGCTTTTTCAAATTTTTGAAGATCAACTTCTATTAATATTACGCCGAGATATGCACCTTCATATTCTATTAGTCGAGAATAAAAAAAACCAAAGTCATTACCCTCTTTTTTGGAAACGCTCATAACAGTTTTTAATTTGTCGCTGGTATTATTAGTAAAACCCTTATGCGAAATCTTTTTTTTGAAATTTTCTTTGGCGCTAAAAGCTACCAGATTCCCATATTTATCTAAAAGGTATATCGAAGCTATGGATAATTCATTTAAAAAAAATGAAAATCTTTCCGATAAATTAGAAAAATTTTCAGAAATTAAAGATTTTGTGATTTCTTGATCATTTACTAATAATTGAGGGATGATTGAGCTTTTCTGTAATTCACTCAGTAAATTACTGGTATTTTTTGTAAGATTTAATTGCCCCTGACGCTTAATGCTCTCGCCAAATCTCGAAGTGAAAAATGAGTTCGTAATAAATAGAACCGAAAGTGTAATGATAAGGAATGAGAGTAAAAATATTCTTGGTTTCGTTACAATTTTAAATGGTGATCTTTGATTTGTTTTTATAATTTCAGTTAAATTCTGTTTATCCATGAATATAATATGACTTAAATTCTTCTTTCTGTTAAGAATTTTAACTTGTTTCAAGTAATCCTTTAAAAAAGGAGTAACCATCTTGGCATCCATGCGCACTCTCAGTATGCCGCTCGGGGTGAGGCATCATTCCTAAAACACGATGATTTTTGGATAAAACGCCGGCGATATTATCAGAAGCCCCATTCGGATTATCGATATACTCAAAAGCAATACAGTTTTCGTCATGAAGTTTTTTTAAATCATCTTTTGAGGCAAAATAATTTCCTTCATGATGTGCGATGGGTATAGAGATAATACTGTTAGACGAGTAATTTTGTGTAAAGGTGCTTGATGTATTGTTAACACGCAGATCAACGACTTTCGAAATAAACTTAGTACCTTCATTCTGCAGCAGAATACCTGGCAAAATACCAGCTTCGGTAAGAATCTGAAATCCATTGCAGATACCTAGTGCGTAACCTCCACGGTCAATATGTTTTACTACCTCTTTAAAAACAGGCGACTTGGCGGCAATGGCTCCACATCTAAGATAATCTCCAAAAGAAAAACCACCTGGAATTGCAATCAGGTCTATATTTTTTGGTAATTCAGTTTCTTTGTGCCAAATTGGAATTGTCTCGTGACCGGTTAAACGAAAGGCTGCGAGTAGATCGCGATCACAATTTGATCCAGGAAAAATAATAACTGCAGCACGCATCAAATAATCTCTATTTCATAACTTTCTATAACGGTATTTGCTAATAATTTTTCGCACATTTCTTTGATACTTTTGTTCGCTTTTTCCTTGGAGATTTCATCTAAACCTATTTCAATAACCTTACCTTGACGGACCGATTCAACGTTATTGTATTCGAGAGAATTTAATGCGTGTTTAATAGCCTCGCCCTGGGGATCAAGAACTCCATTCTTTAGCATAACGGTAACCCTTGCTTTCATTTTAATTTTCCTTACCCTTAAAAACTTCGTAATACCTATGTAACTAAGGTAGGTTTTGTTTGAGAGTTAGTTTTTGGTAGTAATCCCAACCTATTAGCAACTTCCGTATAAGCGTCCGTTAGGCTACCCAAATCACGCCTAAAGACGTCTTTATCCAATTTTTCTCCACTTTTAATGTCCCATAAGCGGCAACTATCTGGGCTAATTTCATCGGCAATTAATAGCCTTTGATAATCTCCTTCAAAAAAACGACCAATTTCAATTTTAAAATCAACTAATTTGATTCCAATACTGAACATAATTCCAGATAAAAAATCATTTACTCTCAGAGCTAGGCCCAGAATATCATCCATATCTTGTGAAGATGCCCAATTAAAAGCTGCAATGTGTTCTTCAGATACTATCGGGTCTCCAAGGCTATCATCCTTATAATAGTATTCGACTACTGGGCGAGGTAACTGTGTACCTTCTTCTATTCCTAACCTCTTTGATATAGAGCCGGCAGCATAGTTTCGTACAACAACCTCAAGAGGAATTATTTCACAGTTACGAATAAGTTGCTCGCGCATATTCAAGCGCTTAATAAAGTGAGTTGGAACTCCTATATTGTTTAGACCTGACATAAAAAATTCAGATAGCCGGTTATTTAAGACGCCTTTACCCTCAATAACCTCTTTTTTTTCGGCATTGAACGCTGTTGCGTCATCTTTAAAATATTGAACAATTGTTCCGGGTTCAGGCCCTTCATATAAAATTTTTGCTTTACCTTCATAAATTTTTGCGCGGCGGGCCATAAGTTTAAATCCAATATGAGACTTTAATTTCTGCTAAGTTCTATTAAGCGAAAGAAAATGACTGAGCAAGTTGTTATCTAGAAAGGTCTTAAAGAATAATTTTCGCAAATATCTCATAATGAAAATGAATTATATTCGTTAGACAACTACTGATTATTATGGGAAGCGTATGATTTCTGTATTGAGGTAAAATGGCTTCAAAATTTGAACAAAAAATAAATTCTTGTGAATGGCTTCTTGCGGATGGAGCCACAGGAACCAATCTTTTTGATATGGGCTTAATGTCTGGCGATGCTCCTGAACTTTGGAATGAAAAATATCCAGAAAAAATTGTCACACTTCATAAAGATGCAGTTGATTCTGGAAGTGACATATTTTTAACAAATAGTTTTGGGAGTAATGCTCTCAGACTTAAGCTTCATAACAGCGGAAGCAGAGCCTTTTATTTGTCTAAAATATCTGCTGAAATTGCTCGAGATGTCGTGGATTCTTGTGATAGGACAGTTTTTGTTGCTGGTTCAGTTGGGCCTACTGGTGAAATTATGGGGCCTGTTGGAGATCTTACTCACCAACAAGCTGTTGAAGTTTTCCACGAACAGGCCCAAGGTCTTAAAGAAGGCGGCGCTGATCTTCTTTGGTTAGAAACTATATCAGCTCCAGAAGAATTTAAAGCAGCGGCTGAAGCTTTTTCACAAATTGAACTTCCGTGGGTAGGAACAATGAGTTTTGATACAGCCGGGCGTACAATGATGGGAACAAGCCCGGCTGCAATGGTAGAATTAATTTCCTCTATACCAAATAAACCGGTAGCTTTTGGTGCAAATTGTGGCACAGGTGCCCCAGATTTGCTAAGAACTATCCAAGATTTTGCAATATCTGCTCCTGAAAGCATATTAATCGCTAAAGGAAATGCAGGAATTCCAAAATATATTGATGGTAACATTCTTTATGATGGCACTCCAGAATTGATGGCAAAATATGCAGTAATGGCCCGAAATAGCGGCGCCAAAATCATTGGAGGTTGTTGTGGAACTAAATCCAAACATTTGTTATCCATGCGGGCAGCTCTTGAAAGTGAAGTTTTAGGACCAGTCCCGTCGTTGCAACAAGTCGAATTAGAAATTGGCCCCTTTTCGGGCCAAATTAGAAAAGAAATAACAAAACGCACATCTAAAAGAAGGCGTCGTTGAGCAAAGCAGTCGCCATATTTACTACATAAACCTCAGTTTTTATTGGTATTTAGAAAGTAAAATAATATTTAGATTTTATATTTAGTCGGCTTTAAAATGCTCTATGTCGTAAAATGACTGTTAGATTTTTTTAAAAAATAGATAAGTAAAAAATAGCTCACAGACCTTATTTGGTTTTTTGAAAGGGTTTTGTAATGTCAGACGATGAAGACGAAATAATTTTATCAGAGTTAGACGATGACGAGCTTGTACAGCAAATGTTTGACGACCTCTACGATGGGCTTAAAGAAGAGATTGAGGAGGCTGTAAATATACTGCTTGAGAGAAAATGGGCTCCTTATAACATACTTACAGAAGCCCTCGTAGGCGGAATGACAATTGTAGGTAAGGACTTCAGAGATGGTATTTTATTTGTGCCAGAGGTTTTACTAGCAGCTAATGCAATGAAGGGCGGTATGGCAATATTAAAGCCTTTGCTTGCAGAAACTGGAGCTCCTCGAGTTGGCAAAATGGTCATTGGGACTGTAAAGGGCGATATCCACGATATTGGAAAAAATTTAGTTTCTATGATGATGGAAGGAGCTGGCTTTGAGGTTGTTGATTTGGGTATAAATAATCCAGTCGAGAATTATTTAGAAGCTTTGGAAAAAGAGCAGCCCGATATATTAGGCATGTCCGCCCTATTGACGACAACAATGCCTTACATGAAGGTTGTAATTGATACCTTAGTTGAGAGTGGAATACGAGACGAATATATCGTTCTGGTCGGAGGTGCTCCGCTCAATGAGGAGTTTGGAAAGGCTATAGGCGCTGATGCGTATTGTCGAGATGCTGCAGTTGCAGTTGAGACAGCTAAAGAATTTGTTGCTCGAAAGCATAATCAATTGAGTGCTTAAAAGTTAACGTAGAGAGTTTATTTTTTCTACCATTGCTTTTACACCATTTGAGCGTTGAGAAGATAGGTGGTCATCTAACCCTAACCTCTTTAAATTATCCCAAGCACTTATATTTTTAATTTCGTCAATTGGTGTACCGTTATATAATTTGCGCAGTAAAGCTATTAAGCCTTTGACAATGACGGCATCGCTATCGCCATCGAAATAAAGAGTATCAGAAACTGAAAAATGGAGCCAAACTTGCGATGCGCATCCGTTAACTTTGTTACTTTCAACTTTTAGAGATTCGTCCAGCACAGGCATTTTTTTACCTTCTTCGATTACATATCTGTATTTGTCTTCCCAATCTTCTAGAAAATCAAAATCATCAACAATTTGTTCAAATTCACTATTAGCCAATTTCAGCCCCTTAAATATTCAACCTATTTTAATTTAGTGCTTTAGATAAAAATTCTATTATAATTGAAAAGTTTTCACCTTACTTCCTGCAACCGATAGGCCGATTTTTCCGTCACAAAGTTCTAGGGCAGCTTCGCCAAAAACTTCAAACCGCCAACCATCTAATGCACCTATGTTGCGATCACCTGCAGCTAAAGCGTCTAAATCACCTGCTGATGCAATTAATTTACTAGCAACCCCTGTGTTCTCCGAGCATGCTTTTAAAAGAACTCGAAGCAGGTCTGCTAACGCACTGTTAACATTTCCTTTATCAGATTTTAATTGCTTTTCGGGAAGCTCTGAGTCTGGAACCTCTAATCCTTTTTTAATAGCTGCTAATAAACCTAATGCAATTTCACCCTTACGAGCCTCTCTGAGCAGTAATCTTGATCTTGAAAGCTCATCCAGATTTGTAGGCTTATTAGATGCCAATTCCAACAAGGCATCATCTTTAATGACTCGGTTCCTAGGTATATTCTTTGACTGAGCGAAATTTTCCCGAAATTCTGCTAACGAGGCAACTAAACCTAAAAACCTTCTTGAATTGGACTTCGTTTTAAGTCTTCGCCAGGAATTCTTTGGATTAACGTCGTAGGTTTCGGACGAAATTAAATTCTCTAGTTCTTCCTCAACCCACTTTAAACGCCCAGTTTTGATTAATTTTTCTGAAAGAAATTCATATATAACACGCAGATGTGTTACGTCGGCAAGAGCGTATTTTTTCTGTGCATCTGTTAATGGACGGCGAGACCAATCAGTAAACCGAGAGCTTTTATCTAAAGTTTGTTTCGCAAGTTGTCGAACAAGTGTTTCATATGCCACTTGATCTCCAAATCCACACACCATAGCCGCTATTTGTGTATCAAACAAAGGATATGGAAAAATACCCGAATCTAAGTAAAAAATTTCCAAATCCTGTCTAGCAGCATGAAATACCTTAACTATATCTTGGTCTTGGAATATTCTATAAAGAGGAGCTAAATCTAAGTTTTCGACTAAGGTATCAACAATAACAGCATTTTCATCCTCCTCACCTGGAATTGCTAATTGGACTAAGCATAGTTTTGAAAAATAAGTTCTTTCACGTAGAAATTCAGTATCAATAGTAATGTATTTCTCGTTTATTGCTCTATCACAAAAGTCTTTTAGTTCTGAACTCTTTGTAATTGTTTTCATTATATAATTATACCTGGGTCATTGGACAGCATTACTTATTAATATCTTATACTTCTAATTTTCTTATTTGATTTGAAAAATTTAACAAAACTTTAGGATATAAAACATGTTCCTCAATTAAAACTTTTGAGGCTAAAGATTCTGCTGTTTCATTTTTTTTAATAGCAACCTCAGTTTGAGCCAGTACCGGGCCTCCATCTAACTCAGGGGTTACCAAATGTACTGAACATCCGGCAATCGTATCATTTGATGCGAGTACTCTTGCATGTGTGTTAAGTCCTTTATATTTTGGTAACAGTGAGGGATGAATATTCAAAATACGATCCTTAAAATTATTTACAAATTTTTTAGATAAAATTTTCATAAAACCAGCCAAACAAATTAATTCGACATTATAAAGTTTTAAAATTTTAATAAGCTCTTTTTCAAACTCTAAATTATTATCTTTTATATAATTTTCGTTAATAATTTCCGTTGGAACGCCAAGATACTGCGCTTTTTCCAAGCCAGGGGCATCCGAATTGTTTGAAATTACTACACTGGGATATGCTGGATGATTGTCATCCATTGACTTAATTAACTGCACCATATTGGTTCCACTTCCTGATATGAGGATAGCAACGGCGAGTTTCATCCAAAATTACCATGGTATTCTACTTTGCCACTATTTGTAACTTGACCGATAATAATCGGCTGTTCGCCAATTTTTTGTAACAAAGAAATAACTGTATCTTTTGAAGTTGGAGAACAAATTATAGCCATACCTATGCCGCAGTTAAAAGTTTTCAACATTTCAAACTTATCCACATCACCTGTATCGGAAAGCCACTTAAATATTGGGGGCAACTCCCAGTTTGAAAGTTTAATTTCAATTCCCTGCCCCTTTGTTAAAGTTCGGAAAATATTTTCCGTAAGCCCACCACCGGTAATATGGGCAAATGCTTTAATTTCGCTGGCATCCAATATTTTTAAACATTGTTTCACATATAATTTTGTCGGTTTTAAAAGTGTTTTACTGAGAGAAAGGTCTTCGAATGGTGCCTCATCAGTCCATTTTAGACCCGATTTTTCGACTATCTTTCTTACTAAAGAGAAACCATTTGAATGTATTCCGTTAGAACTTAAGCCGATTATAACGTCTCCATCATTTGTGGGCCGAGGTAACGCTTGCCCTCTCTCTACTGCCCCTACGGAAAACCCAGCTAAATCAAAGTCTTTTCCTTGGTACATACCAGGCATCTCAGCAGTTTCTCCGCCAATTAGTGCGCAACCAGCTTCCTCACAACCTGTAGCAATTCCGCCAATAATTTTTTCAGCGTCTTCAAGGATTAGTGTTCCTGTTGCAAAATAATCCAAAAAAAACAGAGGTTCAGCCCCCTGACAAATCAAATCATTTACGCACATTGCTACTAAATCAATACCGATAGTTGAGAGCTGCTTAGTCTCTATAGCTATTTTTAGTTTTGTACCAACTCCATCCGTCGCGGCAACAAGTATTGGATCTTTAAAGCCAGCAGCCTTGAGGTCGAACAATCCCCCAAACCCACCTATAGGAGAGATCGCACCTGGTCTGTTCGTCATTTTTAGGCTTCGCTTGATCCGCTTAACCAACTCATTGCCAGCGTCAATATCCACACCAGCATCTGAGTAAGACAGCCCTTTATTTTGATCGACCATTAAAAATCCTCAATACTTAGTATGGGCAATTATATTAAGCACCTAATATATTCAATCACAAACACTTGACCTCTGGCGTCGTTATGCTAGCAAGCACTGGAAGTCACAGTGGGCCTGTAGCTCAACTGGTTAGAGCAGTGCGCTCATAACGCATTGGTTGGG
>CAYMIR010000031.1:0-11855 GCA_964390655.1 uncultured Marinovum sp. | reverse complement strand
AAAATCCCAAGGTCAATCATAGTGGCATTATATGCGATACTTTTTATCTTAACGCTTAATTTAGTCTCGCCTTTATTTAACATAAAAACAGCGTCAGCCTTTTCAAATGAAGTTCATAAAATTGCGATCTGTCACCCTGTTCATTTTACTAGATGCGCAGAAATAAAAGACGGTGTTTTGATGGCAGGTTTCTATAATTAAAAAGTTTAATTTCTAGTTGACTATATAGAACTATTCATCTTCTGTAGCGTGGTATTTTTGGAGTTTCTGCGTCTTTTAAAACCGTTTCTCTCCAAATTATGTAAAGTCCAGATCCTAAAATAAGCGCTATTCCGAAGAAAGTAGTTTTATCTGGCCATTCTCCAAATACTAGTACCCCCCAAAAGATCGCGATTGGCAACGCTATGTATTCAAAAGGGGCCACGACTGCAGCCTCACTTATTCGATAAGCTTGCGAAATAAAAAAACCTCCAACGGCACTGGTGGTGCCAATTAAAACTAAGATTGAGTAGTGATCGCTACTAGGCCATGACCAAGCTCTAAATAAAAATTCCAAGGAAGGATCATTCCACCCTGAAAATTTCCCGTCACCTAGTATTAAGCCTGATATTACGCAAACAACTAGAAAAGTTAACTGAATATAAAATGACATTGAAGCGGCTGACTCAGTTTTTCCAATATAACGTGTGAGCATGTGCAGGGTGGCATATCCGAAGGCTGCTGATAGTGGGAGAAGTGATGCTGCCTGAAAAGTTGCAGAGCCCGGCCTCAAGATTACCAAGACACCAATCAAACCAACTGTAACTGCGACCCATCTTCGAGGGCCAACAATTTCCTTCAAAAAAATAACAGAAAAAATTGTTATTAATAAAGGACTTATAAAGAAGATCGCCACACCTTCGGCTAAAGGCAAAGCGGCTAATCCCAAAAAGAATGTAATATTTGCAAAAACAACGCATAAACCTCTTAAAAGATGAAGGTTAAGTCGGTTTGTATGAAGTACTTTGATGCCACCTGATAGTGGAACAATAAACATAAATAAGACCATTAATCCGACTAAAGAACGGATTAATACCACCAAGTGCAGAGCATAGTCTTGGCTGATAAATTTAATTGCTACGTCATTTGTTGAAAAGCAAAATACTGCAATTACAGCACTTACTGATCCAAATAATATGGTATTACCCTGAATAATTGATTTCATAACCGTGCTAGACCAGTATTCAATGCAAGTATCTAGGACTGAAGCGACATTAATTTATTAATTGGACGTTTTTAAAGGTTGTTAAGAAAAATTGACTTTTTCGTCTGGAAGGACTCATCAATCGCGTCAGCAATTTTTTGTGCTTCAACACCATCAGAAAGAGTTGGTAAATTTCCCCTAGGACCATTTCTAATTTCGGAAATGAAGACATTGAGTTCATCTGAGTAGGTTTTCTTAAAAACCTCATTCCAATTTGGCAGGTTTTGAAGTTTGAAAAATGCTTTTTTGTCTGGGTCGTTTTCCGATGTATTTGTATTTTGAATGGTTTGTATCATTCCCTTGCTTCCGGCAATTTCAAGACGCTCGTCATGACCATATCCAGATCTCCAGCTAAAATTTAAACTACATAACACACCATTGTTTAAACGCATTAAAACTACTGCAGTATCTGGTTGATTTATAACTTTGAATTCGGGGTCAAATAGCGCATCGCCATATGCAAAAACTTCACGGGTATCTGAATTTAACATCCATCTAATAAGATCATAAAAATGGCTACCCTTTTCACCGAATAAGCCGCCAGAAGTTGAAATAAATTTTGCTGAAGGCGGAGTTGCGCTTCTTGAAGTTATATGCAGGGTTTCGGGAGTTCCAATCTCATCCCTTTGAATTGCTTTGCGCATTTCTGAATATCTTTGGTGAAACCTACGATTGAATGCGATTGCACCATATACGGCTTGTTCTTCCGCGTAATTTGCTATTTGCTTTGCTTGATTTAAGTCTGACGCTAACGGTTTTTCACATAAAAATGGTATCTTAGCTTTTATAATAGTTTCAGCTACTTGCCCATGTGATTTTGTTGAAGAAGCAATAACAATACCTTCGGGTCTTAGTTCAATCAATTCACTTACGTTTCCTACTATTGGCATACATTGACCTTTAATGCATGATTTTGCCCGTTCTTTGTCTAATTCACATATTCCAACTAAATTAATATCTTTGTTATTGATGGAGTTCCTAATGTGGATTGAACCAATACCGCCCGCTCCGATTATAGCTAGCTTAAATGGTTCGGGCTTATTCATTGGCTTTTCCAGCGAAATTAAGTTGAAAAAATTAAATCATGTGCATTATTTTTTTAAACGTAGCAGGCATTATTTTATTTTTAAATATTTATAGCTTTTAAATTTTTATAATTTCTGTTTTAGAAAATTAGGTTTCAGTTAAAATTTTCGGCCAAAAGCAAAACTCTAATCCAGCTCAAATGCAAAATTAAGGTGTAATCTTGAAAGACTATTTTCAAAGCAAACCCAAAGACGCTGTTTTTGTAAGTTTTTTTCTATACGCATTTAGTCTTGGAACTTTATTTCCGCGCTTGGGTGATCTTCAAAATCAAATGGATATAGATAAAGCAACACTAGGTTTTGCTTTGATAGGTTTGCCTCTTGGTGTCCAGATTACTCTTTTATTTGCGGATCGAATAGTTCGCAGATTTAACTTTAGGCTTATTTTAATGCTGGGCATACCGTTGCTGAGTATTTCTCAGTGCTTTGCCGCGCTTTCGCAAGGCCCGTTCATGTTTGCAGGAATTTTGATTTTAGGCGGCGTGTCAATTGCTGTTATTGAAGTTGCAGTAAATTTGGAGGCTGACCGAGTAGAGGCGCAAAGTGGCCATCGTATAATGAACCGTTCTCACGCTTATTGGAGTTTTGGTTTTTTTGGCGCTGGAATTGCAGGTGCGGGTTTTTCACAATTAGGGATTTCGCCGTTTGTACATTTTGCTTTGGTCACAGTATTTGGGAGCACTTTAACGATTTTACTTTTCGTAAAATATAACGCTGCTAAACCTCGCAGGCAAAGCGTAGTGGTAAAAAATAAAAGCTTTGTTTGGCCTTCAAAGGGCATTTTTTTGTTAGTGTTATTTTCTCTTTCGGCAATGCTTGTTGAGGGTGCAAGTATTGATTGGTCAGTAATTTTTATGAGGGATATTTTTAATACTGTTCCTATAGTTAGCGGTCTTGCACTGGCTTTGGCCGCAATCGCTCAAGGTTTTATACGTTATTTCGCAGATCAGTTTGTTGATAAGTATGGTCCAGAAAGGGTCTCTCTTTATAGCCTTATTGCCATGGTTTTGGGGGTAGGCTGCGTTGTATTTTCATTTGACCCTATGATCGCACTTTTGGGCTTTCTTTTGATGGGTGGAGGCAGTGCTGTAATTTTCCCACTGGCTATGTCAGCGGCGGCACAAAGAACTGATAAAACTCCTGAAGAGAATGTTGCGTCATTGGCACAGTTTGTATTTGTAATATTTTTGCTCGCTCCACCAATCTTAGGATTTGTAGGTGAACACGCAGGTTTGCGTTGGTCTTTTGCCTTATGTTTCCCACTATTGATCATCAGCTTTTTTACAATACATTCACTCAACGTACAAAAAGACGACAAAAAGAACGCTTATTAGATAACAAGAAAATAGATTAGGATCAGCTCAATGGGTCTGCTTCAAGAAGGAAAATGGGTGGACCACTGGTATCAAACAAAGGATACGGGTGGTCGTTTTGTTCGAAAATCGGCATCATTCAGAAATTGGATCACTTCAGACGGTAATGCTGGGCCCTCAGGAACGGGTGGCTTTAAAGCCGAAATAGGGCGTTATCATTTGTATGTTTCTTTAGCGTGCCCTTGGGCTCACCGAACTTTGATTTTACGCAGTTTAAAAGGTTTGGAGCCTTTCATTTCTGTGTCAGTTGTTCACTGGTTTATGGCTGGGGATGGATGGACATTTGAACCTGGTAAAGACGTTGTCCCCGATACGATAAATGGCTTTAAATTTTTGCATCAGGTTTATACTGCAGCCGCTCCTGACTACTCGGGGAGAGTAACAGTACCTGTTTTGTGGGATAAAAAAAGTAAAACAATAGTATCCAATGAGTCTTCGGAAATTATACGTATGTTGAATAATGCGTTTGACGATTTAGGAGCTAAACCGGTTGATTACTATCCTCAAGAATTTCGTTCAGAAATTGATGACATTAACAAGCGCGTATATTCTTCGTTAAATAATGGTGTCTATAAATGTGGATTTGCGACGACCCAAACGGCCTATGAAGAAGCTCTTATTCCACTTTTTGATACCTTAGACTGGCTTGAAGATAAGTTGTCGAGCAATCGTTATCTTTTAGGAAATTTCATAACTGAAGCAGACTGGAGACTTTTCACCACATTGGTACGTTTTGATCCAGTGTATTTTGGTCACTTTAAGTGTAACATCCGACGTTTAATGGATTATCCAAATCTTTCTGGTTATGTGCGTGACCTTTACCAAGTGCCCGGTGTGGCAGAGACAGTAAATATGCAACATATTAAAAAGCATTATTATGGCAGTCATGAAACGATTAACCCAACTCGAATTATTCCAGCTGGGCCCTATATAGATTATTCTGAGCCGCATTCGCGGGCAGACTTAAACTAATTTATTTATTAAATTCTAAACTTTTAGATCATGGGGAATGAGTATGTCTATTCGACCAATAAACTTTAGCAGCCAGGCCAAACCTGCCATGGAAGGCGCAGGTGTCCATCTTCACCGTGTATTTGGTTTTGGGGAAACAGAACCCTTCGATCCTTTTCTAATGATGGATGACTTTAGAAATGATGATCCAAATAAATACGTGAAAGGCTTTCCATGGCATCCGCATCGAGGCATTGAAACCATTACATATGTCCTAAAAGGTAACGTTCAGCACAGTGACTCTTTAGGCAATAATGGAACATTAAGTGACGGTGATGTTCAATGGATGACAGCTGGCTCGGGCATAATACATCAAGAGATGCCCTCAGGAAACGAGTTGGGTCAGATGCACGGATTTCAGCTATGGGCAAATTTGCCACGAGATCAAAAAATGTGTACGCCCCGATATCTTGATATAGCTTCGAAAGAAATTAATACGCTAACGGATGATGATGGAACGCATATTCGAGTTATAGCAGGAGACTACCGCGGCTATAAAGGCTTAGTTGATGGGATAGATACAGATCCCTCTTATTTAGATATAACTCTGATGCCTAATGTTAAGAAGAGGTTTCCCTTTGATACACGTAGACAAGGGTTTGCCTATATTTTTGAGGGATCTGCTAATTTTGGCAATTCATCTATTCCTTTTGGAGTGAATGTTGAAAAAGAGTTTAATGGGCAGGAAATGAAAATAAGGGACCAGTCTGGTAATCGCACTTTAGTTGTATTTGGTGATGGTGATGAGATTGAGGTATCATCAGGCGAGCAAGGTGTGCGTTTTCTTTTAATTTCTGGCGCGCCTTTACGTGAGCCAGTGGCCTGGCATGGACCGATTGTAATGAATACGAGAGCTGAACTTCAGCAGGCGTTCCGTGAACTTAATACTGGCGATTTTGTTAAAACTGGTGCCCAAGGCGTCTTTGGCCCTTAATTTCACTCTATTAGTTTTACAAAGGTTTGCGTTTCTATTTTTGCGCCTGCCTCCTCTCTTAACTTGATCATTTCTGGTTTATCCACTGTGGACATCATTTTTTCCATGGACTCAACTTCCATACATACCCAAACTTTATCTTTATTTCCCTCTTCATGGCCGTAAGCGAGAACGTTTATTCCATGGTCCTGTCTGAAATTTTCATTTGCAAGAAACAAATCTCTCCAGTGCTCATACCCCTTCGATAACTCAACCGATGATATAATTTTCATTTTTTAACTCCCTAGATTTTAAGTTCAGTAAAAATTTTAAAATCAAACATGTCAAAGATTACGCAACGGTAGCAATTTACTTTTGGATATCTAGACCTATTTTTCAGTTTACCATAAAGGGTGATGGTGTTGGTAGCTTGGTGGCTTTGTATTAAGGCAGGACTACTCGGTTTACTAAGTTGCCAGCTAAAAATTATTACTTTCTTTGGTAAAGCTACTAGCAATCATTAGGCGTTTAAATTGATGTTTCGTTCATCATCTGCCGAATGAAAGCAGAACACTCCTCAGGCTGGGTAAGAGGTAGCATGTGGCCTTTGCCCGCCAAAACTTTTATTTGCGTACCCGATAACTCAGCAAACTTTTCGCCATGTAGTTTCACATCAAGAATTTCATCCTTTTCACCAAATAAAGTTTTTGTTGGTACATCTAATTCTTTTTCGCGCCCTACCATAAGTGGAGCTGACGACAGGGCGAATACGAGATCCTCAGATGTTTTTATAAATGCTTGAGACGAAAGAGCTAAGTCACCGCCACCTCTTATAGAAAAATTTTTACTGACTGGTTCAGGAGCAAATGCTATTTCAAATGTATCTTTGCGTGTTAAGATTCCAATAAATGATGAAAAGATGTGGGCCACAAAAAATCTTAACAATGGGCTGGAAATATTCAAAAATCGAAAAATGTCAGGTACCTTATCAACTGTTTGGGTTGCAGGACATATCAATGCGAGACCTGCAATTTGATTTTTATACTCTAGGGCCAAAGCCAAAGCGATTGCACCGCCCAAAGAGTGCCCCACAATCAGTGGCTTCTCAATCTGCTCTTTTTCAATAAATTCTGATACAATCCGTGCTTGTCCCTGTAAGGTTGCAATTTCAGGTTTGGATCTTTTTGACCAACCACAACCGGCTCGGTCTATCGAAATAACTCGATAATCTTTATCAAGTTGCTCCGTTAGAGCATAAGTAAAGTTTCTTAAATTTCCTGCAAGACCATGTAGCATAATAATAGGTCTCCCTTGACCTGCTTCATACCAATGTATTTCTGCATCTTGCAGCACCGTAGTTTTTCCGAATTTTGGGATAGAACGTTTAATTTTACATGTAATAATACTTGTAAATATTGTGCTCAAAACAATTATTAAAAATAATAAAACAAATACGTATACAAGCAGATTAATCATATTGCGATCATTTAAACATGAATTTGGCAAGCTGGTAATGATTTTTCAATGAAATACTTTTAGCCACTATGTAGACCTTACTTCTGGTTTTGTATTATTTCTCTCAAAAGTATAAATAGCTGTTAAAACAATGAAAAAACCTATCCATTCAGTAATTGACAATATTTGCTTGAGTAAAATAATAGCTAAAAGCGCAGCGAATAGTGGCTCAATACATGCGAGCATTGAGGATCTAGTGGCGCCGATTATACTTGCTCCTTTGAAAAAAAGTACCCAACTTGAAATATAGAAAAGGCCATTTGCGAAAATAGCAAAAATTCCGGTTTTTGTGAGTGGCAAATCCATCTCAAACCCAAGCGGCAAAATAAAGCCAACTGTTAAAAATATTATCCCCAAAATACTGACATAAAGATTAAAAGTAGTTGCTCCAATTTGTTCTGATAAATCTGAAGCAGTTACAATAAAGGCAATGAAAAACAACAAGCCCAAAAAACTGATAAATAATCCATAGAGATTTAAAACTTGGTCACCACTGCTTAGCATAAGGTAAAGGCCCAGCATTAGAACGACCATGCTTAACCATTGGACGAATACAATTTTACTTTTACCTCTAAAAAAAGAAATGAACGCTACACCTAGAGGAAAGCAGTAAAGAATGAGCATTACCAGTCCGACATCTAAGTAATCAACAGCATGATAAGTGAGCGTAATTAATATGCACGCGCAGATACTTGAAAGGACAACATAAGGAATTGTTGATAAGGGAATTCTTAAGTTTCCTCTAATTAAAGCTATAAATACAAATAGAATTAGAGCTCCAATTAAATACCTAGAAAAAACTAAAAAGAAGAGAGATGACCCATCATCCAATGCAATTTTTGCCGAGTTAGGTACAAAAGCAAATAAGACTGATGATAATAAAACTAGAAAAATACCAGAGTTCATCGAAACTTCATTTCATTTTTAACTAAACAAACTTAGCTAGTTGATTTCAGCTTGAGCTAATTTTCCAGGCTGCTCCTTAATTGGAAGATGGATAATCGTAGCTGCCAGGCCAAATAAAATGGCTGCTATCCACATGGCCTCATAGTTTCCGGTGAGGTCATATAATCTTCCACCAAGCCATGCACCGAGGAATCCACCAACTTGGTGACTAAAAAATACTAAACCAACTAAAGTGGATAAAAATTTCAAACCCTGCGTTTGGGCGACCAAGCCGGTTGTTAAGGCTACTGTCGATAACCAGAGAATACCCATGGCTCCAGAGAATACTAGGACGCTAGGTTCACTTAATGGAGTAAATATAAAAACAGTAATCACAACTGCTCTACTTGCGTATATCCCTGCGAGCAATTTTGGTTTCGAATATAGCTGACCTGACCATCCTGAGAGAAAAGACCCGCCTATATTGAAGAGACCAATTAGGGCTAGTGACCAAGCACCTATGATTGGTGCTAAACCCTCGTCCGTTATATAAGCTGGTAAATGGGTCTGGATAAATTGAACGTGAAATCCACAAACAAAAAATCCAAAAAAAAGTAGGGTATAAGACCTATCAGAAAATGCAATTTTTATTGCTTTTATCGTATGTAACTGTTCCCTATGAGCCTTTGGTTTTTCTGAGGCACGCGAAATGAAAAAGAGAAGAGGTAGGATTATTAAAAAAGAGGCAGCAACAAATAATATGGCTGCGTCCCAACCTACCGTGTCCATTATAATCGTGGCCAATGGAGCTCCTGCAAACATACCAGCAGAGGCGGCAGCTGTTCCCAGACCCAAAATAAAACTTCTTTGTTTTGCTTCAACAACTTTACCGAGCGCCACAATAACAACTGGAAAAGAACATGCGCCTGTGCCTATTCCAACGATAAACCCAGTCAAAATAAACATAGTCTCATCCAGTAATATGCCGCGCAGAGCAAAACCTAGCGCAGCAAATATAGCCCCAAAAGCTAATACTTGAGTAGGCCCATGCTTGTCCGCATAGGCTCCTGCCAGCGGCTGTGTAACTCCCCACATCAGTACTTGAATAGCTAATGAGAGAGAGAATACTTCTCTTCCCCAACCCAAGTCTGCCGACATAGGACGCAAAAAAACACTGAATGAGGCTGAAAATCCAAAACTTACAAACGAAATTACGCAACCAGCGATAATTGCGTAAAGTATCGCTGGTTCGATTTTTTTTTGATTTTCAGCCATTATTATTGAGCTGCCTATTTGTGTGAGGTAAGCTTAAAATATTAAGCGTAAAGAATGTCACCCATATTATATAAAAGAACTGAATAAAGTATCAAAAATATAATTGGAGCTATATAACCCTCAGCTGTAGGCTTCACACCCTCAATATTTGCCCACTCACTGTTGAGCGTGCGGTATCCAGAAATTGCAGCAATAAGAGCTTGTGTCCATCCGTAAGCGACAAAAGCCCAAGCACCAGATGGTCCATTGAAAAGCAAGAAAATTGAAATTAGTGCTGCAGCTCCGACTTGGGAACCAGCAAACCGAGTTATAAATATTGCTTGGTCACCAAACCCGTATTGATCGTTGAATGCTTTTGTCTGAAATAGACATCTAAAACTGTAATATAACGCGCCAATTGTAAGTATTATCCAAATAATTAGGTTTAACGAACCACCAAAACTTTCTACCATTAGAGATTTTCCTTCTTTGATTTATGCACTCGTAATCGGAGTTGCACCAGTTTCTACTCTTACAACTTTCCCATCCTTGAGTTGGTTAACAACCATCACAGCTTCTGAAGTTCCATCAGGAAAGTTTATCATTGAATGGGTAACTAGAATTTCATCATTTTCGTAAATACAACGCTGGTTGTTTATTTCTAATTTGTCACTTTGCATCATTGCGGTCAGCATTGGTGTCCATTCTTCTCTAGTCATTTCAGCGCCGGATTGATGACGGACAAAAACAAAATCATCGTGGATACATTCTAAATAGGCGTCTACATCGCGATTTTCTGATGCTGTTTTCATTTTTTCATATAGAGACATTTTTTACTCCTAAAAGTTATTCAAAGATTTAATTATCATATTTTTGATAAAAATAATTTTCCTCAATCCTTAGTAACAGCATTTCATATGCTACATTCTGAAAACTTTTTAAACGTTACGTAAATCAGATTTGAGAAAATGAACACTGAATTTCTAGCTTACTTATTGAGCAGATAACTTTTAACTCAAATTCTATAGATTTCTATTTAAGAAACTATGATCATTGATCGTGAGCAGGAATGTCGCCTATTTCGAGCATTTTTTTGGTAAGAATTAATTTCATGCGAGAAAATACTTCGTTATAGTTTTTGTCATTTGCTAAATTAAACAACTCCAAAGGGTCTTTTTCGCAGTCAAAAAGTTCCCACTCCTTATCTTCTCCGCCATGATTTGTTCCTGGAAGATCAAAACCGTCGTTATACCAATAAATTATTTTATAGCGTTGATTGCGTAGTCCGTAGTGAGCATAGGCATTATGATCAGGGTCCCGATGCATCCAGTATCTCTGGTATGCTACTTGTTGCCAGTTGTCTGGGGTTTTGCCCTCCAGAATAGGCTTCAAACTATCTCCTTGCATATAATTAGGGATATTCAATCCAGCCAAGTCTAAAAATGTAGGTGCGAAGTCTACGTTGCAACACATATCATTATTTATCTGCCCGGCTTTGAGTAAACTTGGATATCTCAGCAAAAAAGGCATTTGGAAAGATTCCTCATAAATGAATCTTTTATCAACCCAGCCATGTTCGCCTAAGAAAAAACCTTGATCCGAAGTGTAAATTACAATTGTGTTTTCAGCTAAATTTTCGTTATCCAAGTAATCTAACAATGTTCCCACACTTTCATCAATTGATGCGATAGTGTTTAGATATCTTTTTATATAACGTTGATATTTAAATCTGCTCAGCTCTGCATTTGAGGAGAAGGTAAATTTTTCTCCTGTATGTTTGTCTATCAATTCAAAACCATCGAGTGTTTTGGGGTTTGGTATTTTCCGCTTATTGCCATCTGGTCTAGAAAGCTCACCGACTTCAGATCCTCCCTCGGGTTGAACTAAACCAAGATCGTCGTAGGTGATATCATCTTTAATTCTCATTTTTGCTTCTGCAGCGGCTTTTGCCCTGTTCTTGTAGTCATCATCAAAGGAGTCAGGTACTTTTATATCATCTTCATAAAGCTTTCGGTTTTTTGGATGTGGTTCCCATTCTCTGTGTGGAGCTTTATGGTGGCACATTAGGAAAAAGGGTTGGTTTTTATTTCGTGATGACAACCAATTAATACATTTATTGGTTATGATATCTGTAGCATATCCTTTCTCCTGTACTTCCTTTCCCATTTCAATGAATTGTGGGTCAAAGTAGTCGCCTTGTCCTGGCAATACTGACCAATAGTCAAAACCAGTAGGTTCATGCTCTTTGCCTTCCCCTAGGTGCCACTTTCCAATTATAGCTGTCTGATAACCTCCGTACTGAAGATGTTTCGCAACATTAGGGAGCCTATTATCGATAGGTGTATTTAATGTTGTTACGCAATTCACATGATTATATGTCCCTGTAAGGATGGCAGCACGGCTTGGTGTGCAAATTGAGTTTGTAACGTAACAGTGGTTAAGCCTAACTCCTTCGTTTGCAATGCGATCAATGTTGGGGGTTTTATTTATGCCTTCACCATAAGCACTAATTGCTTTGGCGGCATGATCATCTGCCATTATAAATATTATATTAGGAGCATTCATGTTTTTATCAT
>CAYMIR010000030.1:0-11910 GCA_964390655.1 uncultured Marinovum sp. | reverse complement strand
AAGTAGCTGCCTTGATTTTTGAGTAGTCTTCACAAACAGACCCATGTTTCCAATATTCGTCTCTTCTTTGATGTTTCAGCCACTCAATAGGTAGAAATGGTTCAGATACTAATCTCTCGCGCCACATTTCTCGCCAAGCTTCTCCCACCAATAAAGGGTCGGGTGGCCTGGAAGAGTAAGCCCACATCGTTGAACCCCAACCTAGATTTTCATTTAGTAAACACCCTCCTTTATAATGAATATCATCTGCATAACGATCAGCAGTTGAACATAAAGTGATGATGGCTTTTAGAGGCTCTGGTTGAAGAGCTGCGACTTGGAGGGCATTGAAGCCACCCCAACTTATACCCATCATTCCCACCGTTCCTGAACACCACGGCTGCTTAGCCAGCCAGTTGATAACTTCAACGGCATCATTTAACTCCTGGGCTGTATATTCGTCTTCCATTATACCCTGGCTATCGCCATTTCCCCGAATATCTACCCGAACACAAGCATAACCTCTTTTGGCAAAATATGGATGCGTTAACTCATCTCGGGCAACTGTCCCATCACGCTTTCGATATGGCAGATATTCTAGTATGGCAGGTACTGGAATTTCATGGGCATTTTCTGGCATCCAAGTCCGAGCAGATAGTCTGCACCCATCAGATAAAATAATCCCTAAATCGTCATCTACTTTTATTTTTCTGAGGTTTTCTTTCATTACTGACGCTCTAAATTCTTTAATGAATTGCACTTCTATAGTAACCAAAGTTTTGCAAATACCTATATTTAAGTTGAGGGTTCTTTGAAAATAATTGCTATCAGTACAGCCGCTGTAATTTTAATGTTAGCGTTTTGGGTAATAACTTTTGCAAAAACACCTGAGTTTTCTTCTGTTGAGAATTATCAAGCCAGCTTAGAAAGGGGCGAATATATTTTTAATGCATCAGGTTGTGCCAGTTGCCATTCTAGCCCAGATTCGGCACAGGCAGAGAAGTTAGTACTGACAGGTGGCCGCTCCTTTCCCTCCCCATTTGGTACATTCTACGCACCAAATATCTCAATGGATAAAGTATATGGTATAGGGACTTGGTCTGAGAAAGATTTTGCAAATGCTGTACGTCATGGAGTTTCGCCGGAAGGAAAACATTACTATCCATCTTTTCCGTATACCGCATATGTTAATATGGCGGATCAAGATATTGCAGATTTATGGGCCTATTTTAAATCTATTCCAGAAAGTTCCAAACCGTCAATTGATCATGATCTTCCAATGTACGTGCGTTGGAGGAGGCCCATAGCATTTTGGAAATTATTAAATAAACGTAAGCCAATCACAGAATTAGTGTCTTCAGATCCAACGGTACAGAGGGGCGCATACTTAGTAGAAACGCTAGGCCATTGTGGCGAGTGTCATACTTCAAGGAATTTTATTGGTGGATTACAATATGAATATTGGCTCGGCGGCGCAAAGAACCCGGCTGGGAGAGGAATGATTCCAAATATTACGCCAACCAAGCTAACTTGGGATACTGAAGAAATTGTTGAATATTTAGCAAGCGGGTTCACTCCAGATTTTGATGTAGCAGGTGGGCATATGGCAGATGTTGTCGAAAACACTTCAAAGCTTACAGAAGAAGATAGGCAGGCAATTGCTGAATATCTGAAAGCTATACCTGGAGTGCAAAAATAAATTTTATTTTACCTTTGAACTTGTCTGTTTAAAGCATTAGAGAGACCTTGTGGCTCCTTAGCTCAACTGGATAGAGCAGCCGACTTCTAATCGGCAGGTTGAGGGTTCGAGTCCTTCAGGGGCCGCCATTTATCTGTCACTTTTTATCCTTTGAGTTGCTAAACTTAATTCTTGTATGATGTTTATAAATTTCCTGTGGACTCAGATAAGGATTAGGAAATTCATTCTGATTTGGTGAATCTGGCCAAATTTGCGGTTCCAGCGCAATTCCGGCATATTCCTTATATGGAAATCCCCCCCAACCTTCATCATTACCGCTATCGAGTCCTTTTCCAGTATATACTTGAAGGCCGGGCTCGGTTGAGAGTAACTCTAGTGAAATATTTTTTGCCGATACTATGGCATTTGTTCTAAGATTTTGCCTAATATTAGAAATACAGAAATTATGGTCAATTTCAGTCGGTTTACCTTTGTAACTTAACTTTCGACTATTCTTGAAGTCTAAGTCTAGTTTCTTTGCAGAAACTGGTTTTGTTAACGGTATTCCATTTTTATCAACTGGCAGCACTTGATCACAATTAACAATCAGATTGTGGTCTGCTATATTTTTTGTACCATCTAAATTGAAGTAGCTGTGATTGGTAAAGTTACATAGCGTCGTTTTGTCGGTGCTTGCTTCTATAAAAATATCGATCGATGTTTTATTTACTTTATAGGTAGTTTCGACTGTTAGTTTCCCTGGAAACCCCATATGCCCATCTGGGAGTTCATCAAGTAATTTTACTCTGGATTTATCATATTCAACGATTTTCCAATTTCGTGCAGCTGATCCGTCAGTACCGCCATGAAGCGTATGGGTTTTGTTTTGATTTTTGTTAAAGGAATAAATTTTTCCATCAATTTCTGCTTTTCCATTAGAAATTCTATTGGCATATCTGCCAACCACAGCACCTAGTTTTCCTGAATTGACAAAATAAGGTTCCAGTCTTGGATATCCTAGGACTAGAGAATGTGTTACATTTCTCATCCTAATATCTTGAATTATGGAACCTAAGCTCAGTACTTTCAGCTGAAGATCGTTACTTTCAATAGTAACTTGGAAAACATCTTCTCCATTGGGCATATATCCATATAATTTCATAAGCTTGTCCGCCCTTGTGAAACATTTTTAAACCTGTTTGTACTGCCAAAGGTTGACTGGCGGCAACCATATTTCGAGCGACAACATGTGACCGGCGGCCGGGGTAATGGTGGTAGTTTTGAACTTTTATATTTAATCTTTAGATAGCATGAGACGAGCTTACATACCCTTGCTGCCGTCTTTCTTCCTCCACTTTGGCAATAATTTGGTCAAGAGGGTGGCGATCGATCATGCCTGAAAAGTTTTCAGTTGTAGGAAAACCCGTTTTGAAGATCATATACTGTTCATGCGCAACGCGAAGTAATCGACGAAGTTCCTGCAGTGGATCAGCATGATCATCCACCCTCAGATCCAAGTCTGGATAAGGTTGCCCGCGATAGATCTTTATTGCAGCGGCCTGTTTTCCTCTTTTATCACCGCCGGCGGCCTCCCCAGCCTCCATCGCTAGGAGCAGCCGTTCGGCAAATTCAGTATCCGCATTTGCATTCCAAGCATCTATTGTCTCTTCGATCACGTGGGGGCCCATTAGCAAATTGCCTGCGACCGAAACATTTTCTCCTTTAATATGACCCGCCCAATTAACACACTCAGCACCCGTATGTTGAACGATTTCCCCAGCCTTGCCGATCCCATGGAATTGCCGCATCTCACGTGCTAGATCCTCTTGTTTCAGAGTAGATAATATATCTTCAAAGGGAATGCCTTGTTGTAATAAGTCTAAGCTTCGGCTACCCCAAAGCGGATTCACGAAGGCTTGAGAAGCGATAGCCGTATCTTGCGTGATGTAGGGAACCAGTGACCCACAGGCAAAAAACCTGCTCGCCACGGCTATTCCAATTTCATTTGTTTCCGGTATTTTCGCAACGATTGAATAAGTCATAATAGGGTTTCCATCATTTAATTTTTTAATGGGAAAGAAAGCATTGACCTAGGTTTGTGGCAATGCCTAATTTAGTGAATGTACTTTTGTTTTTATATTAGTTGAATGCAATTCTCTTTCTGACCAGTAAATCGTATGCCACAATTAAAAGTACAGCCTGAAAATTTCTCATCTACGCCTTGATCAGCTCTTGTCAAATTAGATGCCAAAAAGACCTTCACCAAATTTACATTTTGTTTTATCGGAGACAGTCTTCATTTTTTGGCATGCCAATTGTCATAAGCTAATGTAATTTTTTTTGCTGCAAACTGGATATCATCATCGCTCATAGATGGGTGAAATAGATTTGATCCAATTCCGAAACCGGTTACACCGGCATCTAACCACTCGCTGAAATGGGTTTCATTGATTCCACCAACGGCATAAGTTTTAAGATTTCTTGGCAGTACGGCTTTAAGTGCTTTAAAACCCTCAATTCCAAGCTTAAACGCTGGAAAAATTTTTATACCATCTGCTGCTGCATTAACGGCTGAAAAACATTCAGATGGTGTGAAGGCGCCTGGAAACGAAAGCATATCTTCGTTTTTTGTGGCTTTAATCACTTCAGTATCTGTATTTGGAGATACGATCATCTGACAACCTAATTTAGAAAGCTCACTTACCTCAATGACATTTGTAACTGTTCCAGCGCCAATGATAACTGAAGTGCCGAATTTGTTTTGCATCTCTGAAATAGTTTCCAATGGGTTAGGGGAGTTTAGTGGGACTTCTAACTTAGAAAACCCTTCAGCAATTAAGATTTCGCTCACCACGACACACCTATCAAGCGTCAGGCCTCTTAAAATTGCTATCAATTCACGATTGTTACTCATAGATATTACCTACTAAGACATGCTTGTTTAAGGCCATTAAGCGTTACGTTTTGTGTGTTTTCAATAATTGCATTTAAACCTAATTTTTTAAGTGCTTTTTCGTAAAGTATACATAAGTCATCGTTTCCTATCATAACTATATTCTGACCTAACCAGTAACTTTTCGCGCCGGCTAGTTCAGAGCCTATTAGATATCCTGAAAGCCTAGACTTAAGAAGTTTAGTAGAAGTATTTTCCAAAAGATCTGCAGCGCGTAGCCCAAATAACTTAGAGGAAAGCGAAGTAGGAGTGGAGTAGGTTTCCTCGAAAGCTTCCAAAAACGAAGTCGAATCAAAATCGTTGCTCTGCACAGAACTCTTTAAAATAGAATGCTCAGACAGTGATAGAAAAATTTCACCTGTCATAAATGTTTTAAAACTGACTATTTCGCCCGCGCTAATGTGTGCCCACTTAGTATGTGTTCCGGGGAGGCAGATAATACCATCAAAATCTGGGTTTTTCGACAAATATCCAGCAATTTGAGTTTCTTCACCCCGCATTACGTCTGGCGGTGAATTTTGCATTATACCAGGTACAATGCTTACTGAAATTCGCTGATCTACTGTTTCGACCTGGATTATTTTTTCCTTATTTATCGGAGGGCAGGGGGCTTTCAGGTATGCTGCCTCTTGCCAGCCAGTTTTTGCTCCAGCCATCCCACAAATTATTATAGGACACTTGGCATTTTCTGCCTTAGGTAGCCAATGTTCGATGAGGCCAATTAAATAAGGTTCGAACTCACTCGGCATAAGTGATGACATGCCTTTACCGTTATCAATTTTATTAACAACGTTTCCCTTATTATCTATACCCCAGACGCGTAAATTTGATGTACCCCAGTCGACTGCGATCAATGAAATATCGCTAAACTTACTCATCCAGTAACTACCACACCACCATCTATGACCAAGGCCTGGGAGGTCACCATTTTTGAGGCGCCAGAAGCTAAAAATAATGTGCCCCCCACAATATCACATCCTGATAAATGTTCTTTTAGACATTGCCTATCTAAATGCTTTGAAAGAGCCTCCTCTGTTGCCCATAAATCCATCTGCCTTTTAGTTAAAACCCACCCTGGCATGATTGCATTTACCCGAATATTAAATGGGCCTAACTCTCGCGCCAAAGAACGGGTCAAGCCTGTTATGGCAGATTTAGCAGTTGCATATACTGGATACCCTTCATTGCCCATCATGTATGAAATTGAAGAAAAATTTATAATAGATCCGCCACCATTTTTTTTCATACCCTCTGCTACCTCTTGAGCGGCAAAAAAATGCGGTTTCAAATTCACATTCATTGTCTTGTCCCAATCGTCAGGCGTGAACTCACTTAGTTTGTGGCGGGTGTCATTTGCAGCATTATTCACTAAAATAGAAATGGGCCCTTGTTTTTTGGCTGTAGCTTGTAATGCTGTCTTTAATCCTTTCGTATCGGTTACATCGCATTTATGAAAGCTTGGTTCATGTTTATATCTACCTTTACATTCGATCAAAAATTTTTCTGGATTTGATCTTTGTATGAAAGTTACCTTAGCACCTTGTGACAAAAAACCCTTAGTTAAGTCTGCTCCAATGCCTGCTCCGCCGCCAGTTATAAAAATACTTTGATCTTCTAAATCATGAAATGTTGCAAATTGCATTTTCTATATTTCCTAGTGTGTAGAATTAACTCAATTTAATTTTTTAACTTCATAATCTAAACAACAGTGGTACTCACATAAAAATTTTTTCTAAAAAATTTTTATTTCATTTACCGAGTAAATTTTTTGTGTTTTATCCTTTTAGGCTCTAGAGCCTCTGGTCCAAATCGTCTCTTCTTATCTTCTTCGTAATCTTCAAAGTTTCCTTCAAACCATTCCACGTGAGCGTCACCTTCGAAAGCCATAATGTGTGTGCAAATTCGATCTAGAAAGAAGCGATCGTGGGATATTACGACAGCACATCCCGCAAAATCTACTAATGCATCTTCGAGTGCACGCAGGGTCTCAACATCCAAATCATTAGTCGGTTCATCTAATAGCAAAACATTACCACCTGACTTCAAGAGGCGGGCCATATGGACCCTGTTTCGCTCACCCCCAGATAATAAGGAAACTTTCTTTTGCTGATCCCCACCTTTAAAATTAAATGATGAACAATAGGCGCGCGAATTTACTTGAGCATCACCCAATTCAATTACTTCAGCTCCACCTGAAATCGCTTCCCATACAGTTTCGCCATCTTTCAAGTCGTCTCTAGACTGGTCTACATAAGATAGTTGGACTGTGTCACCATAGCTCACAGAACCCGAGTCTTCCCTTTCCTGTCCGGTAAGAACTTTAAATAGTGTCGATTTACCTGCTCCGTTCGGTCCAATTACTCCTACGATCCCTCCTGGTGGTAAACTAAAACTGAGACCTTCAATAAGAAGTTTATCTCCCATTGCTTTATTTAAGTTTTCAACTTCGATTACCTTTCCACCCAACCTTGGGCCATTTGGAATAACAATTTGAGCTCTTGATATTTTTTCGCGTTCCGATTGTGTTGCTAAATCGTTGTAGGCGTTGATCCTGGCTTTTTGTTTGGCTTGACGTGCTTTTTGGCCCTGACGCATCCATTCTAATTCACGTTCCAAAGTCTTTTGTCGTGTCTTATCCTCTCGTGACTCTTGTTCCAGCCTTTTGGCCTTTTGCTCCAACCAGCTTGAGTAATTTCCTTCATATGGAATGCCGCGACCACGATCCAATTCTAAGATCCAACCAGTTATGTCATCCAAAAAATATCTGTCATGTGTGACGATTAGGATCGTACCTTTATAGTCGATTAAATGTTGCTGTAACCAAGCGATTGTTTCCGCATCTAAATGGTTTGTTGGCTCATCAAGTAGCAGCATTTCTGGTGCTTCTAGTAAAAGTTTGCAAAGTGCAACACGGCGTTTTTCCCCGCCAGAGAGAGTTGTTACATCAGCATCATCAGGCGGGCAGCGAAGAGCTTCCATACTAACGTCAATTTGACTATCCAAATCCCATAAATTCTCAGCATCTATTTGGTCCTGAAGTTTCGCCATTTCATCTGCCGTTTCATCGGAATAGTTCATAGCCAAATCGTTATAACGGTCGAGAATTTCTTTTTTTGGAGCCACACCTAACATCACATTATCACGGACATTTTTTGATGAGTCCAATTCAGGTTCCTGTGGCAAATAGCCAACTTTTGCGCCTTCTGCAGACCATGCCTCTCCGGAAAATTCTGTATCCAAACCAGCCATTATTTTCATTAATGTGGACTTACCGGCTCCATTAACTCCAACCACGCCTATTTTAACGCCAGGTAAGAAACTTAAGTGTATATTCTCAAAACATTTTTTCCCCCCTGGATAAGTTTTTGATACACCTTGCATATGATAAACGTATTGATAAGCCGCCATTATTTACTCCACTTTTAACAACTTCATAGGAGAATACGCTTTCATTAGTTGATGAGCAATCGTTTAGTCTTAGAATAAAATGAATGATTTTGTTTGTTTTAAAAATTATCAGGATCCAAACGTGTAGAAAACTGGTAAAAACCGAAATATAAGAACGCTATTAAAGGAATTTCTTATTTAATGTTTTTGGACGGCACAAAAATAGGTGTATTCGGTGGCTCATTTGACCCTCCGCATTTGGGTCATGTTCATTTCTCTTTTCAGGCTATAAAACTCTTTAATTTGGATAAAGTAATTTGGTTAATCAGTCCTGGAAATCCTTTGAAGACTGTAGCTCCAGCACCAATGAATATTAGATTACAGCAAGCTCAAAAAATTATTCATCATCGCAAAGTTATTATCTCGAAAGTAGAAACTGAAATTGGTGTACAATATTCGTGGGAAACATTAGACTACCTTTCTTTGAGGTACCCTAGAACGAAATTTGTTTGGCTAATGGGTTCTGATAACTTGGCACAATTTCATTTGTGGAAAAATTGGAAATGGATTATCGACAACTTTCCGATCGGCGTTCTTGCTCGGCCCCAAACCCGTCAAATGGGATTACATTCAAAAGCGGCAAAGATTTATAAAAGCTATAAACTACCGGCGAACGAAGGAAGGCTCCTTCCCTATCAGCGTTCTCCCAAGTGGTGTTTCTCAAATATGCCTTTAATGAAAGTTTCGAGTTCAGAAATTCGAAACAAATAGTCTGCTTGCAATAAACATTATTTGCTGATTGTCATGTGTCGAGCTCTTGAGCCTCTTTCGATCGCGGCGGCGTGTAGTCGGTCTATATTAAATTCATATCTTATTTCTTCTAGCAATCTTAATTCAGGTTCAAAAATTAATCCATCTGCTGCAGCTACATCACAACATAAAGCATACACGGTCTCGTTAAGTTCAGCTGGTAGATTTTCTCTCACAAGACCGAACAAAGCATCTAAACCATCTTCTTGCTCAAAGAGGTCAAAGACGGTTTGAGAAATTGTGTTTAATCTATCTATATCGTATTCTGCAAAAATAGGTAGGTTATTAACTGCAGATTGAATTTTAACCAGTTCCGCAGTTCTAATATTGCTGTCGGATATGGCTATTGCCATCATCATGGCCACGATACAATCTTGTGCTGTTAAAATTGGCGGTACTTCTCTGGACATTTTGTGTCTCCTTTGAAACAGCTTAATTCGAGAATATTGACCTATTTGATTTGTAGCAATAGTAAGCATGGGTTTTTGTAAAACAAATAGAAAACGAGTCCTGGGAGTTTGAAATGTTGGATATGCGCGAAACAGGAATGGTTTCAAAGGCTTGGCCTTTCGATGAGGCGCGCCGTATACTAAAACGTTATGAAAAAGCTCCACCAGACAAAGGCTACGTATTATTTGAAACCGGCTATGGCCCTTCAGGACTACCGCATATTGGTACTTTTGGAGAGGTAGCGCGGACGACAATGATAATGCGGGCTTTTCGTGAGATAAGCGATATCCCTGCTAAATTGATTTGCTTTTCAGATGATTTGGATGGAATGAGAAAAATCCCTGATAATGTACCTAATAAAGAAACTTTAAGTGAACACATTCAAAAACCTTTAACGTCTGTTCCTGATCCTTTTGGTAAATTTGAAAGTTTTGGGCACCATAATAACGCTATGTTGAGAAGATTTCTTGATACCTTTGGATTTGAATACGAGTTTTACTCAGCAACGGACTTTTACAGATCTGGTCAGTTTGATCACATCTTAAAACGTGCTGTGGAAAAGTATGATGAAATAATGCAGGTAATGCTAAAGTCTTTGCGTGATGAAAGAAAAAAAACATACTCTATTTTTTTGCCAATTCATCCTGAAACAGGACGCGTTTTATACGTTCCAGTAAATGACGTTGACGTGAAAAATTACACGATTTCTTTTGATGATGAAGATGGAAAATCTTGGAGCGTGCCGGTGACTGGTGGCAACGTAAAATTTCAGTGGAAACCAGATTTTGGTGCCCGTTGGGCCGCTCTGGGAGTAGATTTTGAGATGTACGGAAAAGATCATTCCACTAACACACCAATTTATGATCGAATCTGTAGAATATTAGGTCAAAGACCGCCCGAACATTTTACATATGAACTATTTTTAGATGACCAAGGGCAAAAAATTTCAAAGTCTTCCGGTAATGGGATTTCGATAGATGAATGGCTAACTTATGCAAGTCCTGAAAGTTTAAGTTACTTTATGTATCAGAAGCCAAAAACAGCCAAGCGCTTATACTTTGACGTTATACCAAAAGCTGTTGATGAATATCATCAACAACTAAGGGTCTTTGATACACAAGATTTAAAGTCTAAAGCTACCAACCCAATTTTTCATATACATGGCAATACCGCACCCAAGTCCGATATGGTTGTACCATTTAGTATGTTATTAAATCTGGCTGCAGTTGCTAACGCCGAAGATAAAGACCAGCTGTGGGGTTTTATTAAAAGATACGCGCAAGACGCATCTCCTGAGAATAATCCTCAACTTGATCAAGCTGCTTCTTTTGCAATTAGTTACTATAATGATTTTGTTAAACCACAGAAGGTGTACAGACTACCCAACACTACCGAGAGGGAAGCCTTAATGGATTTGCGCAGTATGCTGAGTGATCTCAAAGGTAATCGAGATGCCGAAGAACTTCAGTCTATTGTGTTTGCATGTGGCCGTGAGAAATTTGATCCCTTGAGAGAATGGTTTACGGCTTTATATGAGGTTCTGCTAGGTGCTAGCCAAGGTCCAAGGTTTGGGGGCTTTATCGCACTTTATGGTATTGAAGAGACAATTCAGCTTATCGAAAAAGCTTTAGATGGAGTGTTTGTAAAAGATTGACGAACGCAACTTTGGACCTATGTATTTTTAAAATTGGAGGAAGTTGTGTTAAGATTTATAGCCGTTATTTTAATTTTTATTTCGACAACATTAGCTGCAGACGAGCAGACTGAAATTCAAAATACTATATCTAATCAGTTAGAGGCTTTTGCTTCAGATGATTTTACCGAAGCCTTTACCCATGCTAGCCCTGGAATCAAAGATATTTTTGGTTCGGTTGATAATTTTTCAAGAATGGTAAAAAATGGCTACCCAATGGTTTGGCGTTATAACAATTTTCAATTTCTAAAACTGGAAGAAACGCCGCAAGGATATTCTCAAATTGTGCGCATTACTGATAGAAAAGACCAGCTATTCTTGTTAAAATATTTTATGAAAAATATATCGGGAAAATGGAAAATCTCAGGCGTAGCAATCATTGAGAACAGTGATTTTTCTGCGTAAAATATTTCGACGGATGGATAGTCTTTAAAATTAATTTTGAAGTAACTATCCTTATCCAATATTAGTTAAGCTTTGGTTTGCTTTTGCCCCGGTAAGCTCGTGTTCCACCACGGCCTGCTGTCGATCTTGGTTTGTTTGTTTTTGAAACTGCTTCTATAGCGCTTTGCCGAGCTAGCGGGTCATCGGCAACGGCCAGATCAACTGCTTCCAGTCGCTGAATTTCGTCCCTTAGTTTTGCAGCCTCCTCGAACTCCAAGTTCTCTGCGGCTTTCCGCATGTCGATGCGCATACCGTCAAGAACAGTTTGAAGATTGGCCCCAGCCATTGGCTTTTCAACTGTCGCTGTGACTCTGGACTGATCTGTATCTCCTTTGTAAAGCCCAGCCAAAATGTCATCGACATTTTTCTTTACGGTTTCGGGAGTAATGCCGTTTTCCTGATTGTATTTAGCCTGCTTAGCACGCCGTCTGTCTGTTTCAGCAATTGCCCTCTCCATAGAACCAGTAATGCGATCAGCATACATTATTACTCTGCCATTTTCATTTCTTGCAGCTC
>CAYMIR010000029.1:0-12019 GCA_964390655.1 uncultured Marinovum sp. | reverse complement strand
AAAATTCTTTAATTCAATTTCTATGAAACTCATTTTTTGCTCAGATGCATTTATCACATTATGACGGACGCCGGCATCTCTTCTATAAGCATTTCCAGCTGAAACTTCTGAACTAGTTTGAGAACCGTCTGGATTTTGCAAGAGCATAGAGCAATCAGTTACAGCAGTTATAACATAATCGTATTGGTGAAGGTGCCATCCTGTTTCTTGATCCGGTTCAAAGTCAAATCTAGTGACCCTAACTTTTTCATCTTCCACAAGCAGTTTTGATGAACATGTAGTACGCATTTTACCCTATATTTATTATATTACAAAAACCTTAAGAGACTAATCCAACAAACACAAATAATTCAAAACTATTAAAATTAATCAGTTAAACCAGATTAACACATTCTTTGATTTCCTCATTCCAAATTTGCCCAGGAAGACAAAACTTAGAAGGATCATCGCCTCGGTTAGGGCACTCTATTCCCTCTTTTCCTAAAACATAAGTAGACAAACTTAAGATGAATATAAAAGTAGCTGTGTAGCGCATAAAAAAATATATAAAAAAGCTTTGTTAAATATATTTATACTAATGCTTATAAAAACTACAAATTTTATTTCAATTCGGGAGTCATAATAATACAAGTGGTTGAAGACGATGCGTATAATTTACCTGTGTCTACATCAACAATTCTTCCTACAGCAACACCAGTAGACCTCCCGGCATGCTCAACAGTGCCAATCGCATCAACAGTTGTTCCCAAAGGTATTGTACGAATAATGTTCACTTTAAATTCTAGCGTCGTTTGAATTTTCCCTGCAGGCAAAGTTGTCATTACCGCGCAAGCCATAGCGCTATCTAAAATAGTTCCATACCATCCGCCATGTAAAGTACCCATCGGGTTAAGGGAATCTAAATTAGGTGTACCCCTAAAAACCACTTTTCCACTCTCAACAGCGTGAACTTTATAATTCAAGATCTTAGCTATTGGCGCAGCCGGATAAATGCCTGTTAATATCCCCTTCATCATTTCAAGCCCGGAGATCTCAAGTATCTCTTGCATTGAAAGGACGTCTGGAGCTTCTTTCGGCATTGCTTTATTCATCATATATTCCAAGATAATATTGCTAGTATATATATATCGTTAAAAACTTTAATCTCCATCCGGTTCTATATTTCTTCCAAAATTTGGAGCCTCTGTATCCTGACCTGCCTCAATAATTCCACGACGAACAGACCTAGTATGCGAAAAATAATTCAATAATTTATCACCATTCCCTGTACGAATGGCTCTTTGTAAATCAAAAAGCTCTTCAGTAAATCTTCCCAAAATTTCTAATGTTGCTTCTTTATTGGATAAAAAAACATCACGCCACATTATAGGGTCTGATGCAGCTATTCGAGTGAAATCACGAAAACCCGCTGCAGAATATTTTATCACTTCGCTGTCAGTAACCTTGCCTAAATCATCGGCGACGCCAACCATTGTATATGCAATAAGATGAGGAGCGTGGCTCGTTACAGCAAGGACTAAATCATGATGATCGGCATCCATAAATTCAACGTTAGCACCTAAACCTTTCCAAAAACTCATAACTTTATTCCGAGCTTTTTCGTCTGCACTTTTATGATCAGTCAGCAAACACCAACGATTATCAAATAAAGAAGCAAAACCACTCTCTGGTCCTGAGTGCTCGGTACCCGCTAGCGGATGAGCTGGAACGAATTTCACACCAGCTGGCAAATGTGGCTCAACAGCATCAATAACCGCCCTTTTTACTGAGCCAACATCAGTTATTGTTGCTCCAGCCTTTAGAAATGGTGCAATTTCCACCATTACCTGCTCCATTGCACCAACGGGTACACATAGAATAATTAAATCCGCATCATTTACCGTATTCTCTAGGTTATCAGACACTTCATCACAAAGCTTGATTTTCCTCGCCGTATTGCGTGTTTGTTCAGACCTTGCAAATCCTGTAATGTGACCTGAAACGTTGTTCCTTTTTGACGCCCAAAAAATCGAAGACGCTATTAACCCTAAGCCAATTAAGGCAACACGATCATAAACTTGGCTCATTTTTGCCCCACTAGAAATTCTTCAATTAAATTAACTACTCTTTCGCTTGTAGTCTGATCCCCAACGGTTATTCGTAGAGCCTCGGGCAAGTTATATCCGTTTACTCTTCGCACTATAAAACCTCTAGACTGCAGATATTTGTCACAAAGTTCGGCTTGTGATTGATCTTTAAACCGCGGCAAAACGAAATTTGTGAAAGAGTTGTCACATGCTAATCCTAAATCACGCAAACTTTTTATCAGCCAATCTCTTGTGATATTGTTTTTTTCTTTGCATTTTATTACGTAGTCTTGGTCGTGAATCGCAGCTTCTGCTACGGCCAATGCCGGTACGGATAGATTGAAGGGACCCCGTACTCTTTGAAGCGCTTCAATTACTCGTTTAGAAGCAAAACCCCAACCAACCCGCATGCCGCCCAAGCCATAAATCTTTGAGAAAGTTCTTATCATCATTACATTTCTCATCTTTTTGACCAACTGGGCGCCACCATCGTAATTATCTACGTATTCAGCGTAAGCTCCATCTAGAACCAGCAATGCCTGCTTTGGTATTTTGGTAGCAAGATCTTGAATTTGTTTTAAAGTTATCATTGTCCCAGTTGGGTTATTTGGATTGGCAATAAAAATTAACTTAGTGTTTTGATTGCACTTACTGAGGATATTAGAGGTATCAGTGGTACGATTTTTTTCTTTAACAACAACTGGATTAGCACCAGCAGCAAGTGCTGATATTTTATACATTGCGAAACCATGTTCAGTGTAAATAACTTCATCACCCCTGCCAGAAAATGTCTGACACAATAGTGAAATAATCTCGTCACTTCCAACGCCGCATATTATATTTTCTCCCGGCAAATCTAAAACTTTAGATATCGCTTTTCGTAAATGATTATGGGATGTTGATGGATATCGGTGCAGAGCTTCTCCAGACGCTAAATAGGCCTTAACCGCATTTGGGCTAGGTCCAAAAGGATTTTCATTGGAAGATAACTTTACTACGTTATCATGGCCCTCTAACTGGGATGCCCCACCTTTGTATAAGTCAATTTTCATTATACCTGGCTGAGGTTTTATATTTACCATGCAAGATCTCCAGAAGCTGTAAAACTTTGTATAAGCTCTTTAAATTTCTTTCCAGAAGAAAAAAAGGCTGCTCCAGTATCCCGTAGCAGCCCTTTCTATTGGATTTAATTCTATTTAATTTTGGGCATAGTATTCGATAACGAGATTTGGCTCCATAATCACGGGATAAGGAACATCCCCTAGGTTGGGTGTTCTAATAAATTTTGCTGACATTTTTGAATGATCAGCCTCAATATATTCCGGCACATCTCTCTCTGGCAACTGAGTAGCCTCAAGTAGAACGGCGATTTGTCTGGACTTCTCTCTAACTTCGATAACATCGCCCTCTTTTACACGGAAGGACGGAATATTAACTCGTTTACCGTTCACAAGAACATGTCCATGGTTTACGAACTGCCGCGCTGCAAACATCGTAGCCACAAATTTGGCTCTATAAACAACAGCATCTAAGCGTTTTTCCAACAATCCAATTAAATTCTCGCCAGTGTCACCCTTAACACGTTCGGCCTCAGAATATATTCGCCTAAACTGTTTCTCGGTCAAGTCGCCATAGTAACCTTTTAATTTTTGTTTGGCTCGTAACTGTAAACCAAAATCTGACAGCTTAGCTTTTCTTCTTTGCCCATGTTGCCCTGGACCATATTCTCTTCGGTTCACAGGTGATTTTGGTCTACCCCATATGTTCTCTCCCATACGGCGGTCTATCTTATGTTTGGCAGCAGTTCTCTTTGTCATCTGCTGGTCTCCTTCCTTTTTAGTGGCTATAAGCCTTTACGAAGGGCGTTGTCCTTTTACATAAAACACTTAGATGTTTTAGTACGACAGGCAACTCCTCGCGGAGGCCACCAACACCAATAAAGCGCCGGTATAAGCTCTCGCTTAAAAGAGTCAACGCATAAATTTTAAAATAAATTAAAAAATAATTATATTTTTTTGAAGTTAACCAGAGGCCTCAGTCCAATTATATTTTAATTAAGCATCTATTTTCCATTAACTTGAATCCAACTTTAAAGATCAGGTTGCCGCGACGCAGCAAAACATTTAAAAACTGTAAAGCCAATTATTTACCAAAAAGGATTCGACTAATGACTGATATTGTAATTGTTTCTGCCGCTAGGACCGCCGTAGGTAGTTTTGGTGGATCATTTGCTAATGTTCCAGCACATGATTTAGGTGCTGCAGTACTTTCCGCTTTAGTTGAACGAGCTGGCATAAAAAAAGAAGAAGTTTCAGAAACTATTCTTGGTCAGGTACTATCAAGTGGGCAAGGCCAAAACCCAGCTAGGCAAGCTCATGTTAATGCAGGATTACCAATTGCAAGTGCGGCTTGGGGTATTAATCAAGTTTGTGGATCAGGCCTTAGAGCAGTAGCTTTAGCCGCTCAGCACGTTATGCTTGGAGATGCAGATATTGTTGCGGCTGGAGGTCAAGAGAATATGACTTTGTCACCACACGTATCACATTTACGCTCAGGGCAAAAAATGGGTGATGTTAAGTATATTGATAGCATGATCAAAGATGGTCTTTGGGATGCCTTCAACGGTTATCACATGGGCCAAACTGCAGAAAATGTTGCAGAAAAATGGCAAATCAGCAGAGACATGCAAGATGAGTTTGCCGTAGCTTCGCAGAACAAAGCGGAAGATGCGCAAAAGCTGGATAAGTTTAAAGATGAAATTATACCTTTTGTTGTCAAACATCGTAAAGGTGAAATTACAGTCGATAAAGATGAGTATATCCGACACGGGGTAACAATCGAGGGGATGCAAAAGCTTCGGCCCGCTTTTACCAAAGACGGAACTGTAACTGCAGCAAACGCATCAGGCATAAATGATGGAGCAGCAGGGGTTCTTGTCATGTCAAAAGAACAATCCGAAAAAAAAGGCATTGAGCCACTTGCCACTATAAAATCTTATGCCACGGCTGCTTTAGATCCGGCAATAATGGGCGTAGGACCTGTAAATGCTTCGATGAAGGCTTTAGATAAAGCAGGCTGGAGAGCTGAAGATTTGGATCTTGTTGAGGCTAATGAAGCATTTGCCGCCCAAGCTCTTGCGGTTAATAAAGACATGGGATGGGATCCTGAAATAGTTAACGTAAATGGCGGAGCAATTGCTATTGGGCATCCAATTGGTGCTTCAGGCGCTAGAATTCTAAACACATTACTATTCGAAATGAAAAGACGTGATGTAAAAAGAGGCTTGGCGACACTTTGTATCGGTGGCGGTATGGGCGTTGCCATGTGCCTTGAGCGTTAAATTTAAAAAAGATTTGTTAAGTAATATAATTGCGTATATTAAATTAATTTGGTAATTTGATTACTCAATGATTCAGGGAATGTTTTATGGAGCGTGTAGCATTAGTGACGGGCGGATCTAGAGGTATCGGAGCTGCCATATCGTTAGCACTTAAAAATGAAGGTTACAAAGTAGCTGCAACTTACGCTGGTAATGATGAAGCGGCTTCAAGATTTTCAAATGATACAGGTATAAAAACTTACAAATGGAACGTTGCTAGTTATGAGGAAAGCGTAGTAGGGTTAAACAATGTCCAAGCTGACCTTGGTTCTATCGATACAGTGGTTGCCAATGCTGGCATTACCAGAGATGCCCCCTTTCATAAAATGACCCCAGATCAGTGGAATGAGGTAGTCAATACCAACCTCACAGGAGTATTTAATACGATCCATCCTTTGTGGCCCTCAATGAGAGACCAGAAATTTGGTAGGGTCATCGTTATATCATCTATAAATGGCCAAAAGGGACAATTCGCTCAGGTTAATTATTCAGCGACAAAAGCTGGAGATTTGGGTATAGTGAAATCGCTCGCACATGAAGGTGCAAGGAATGGGATAACAGCCAACGCCATATGTCCAGGATATATCGCCACCGACATGGTAATGGCGATGCCTGAAAAAGCTATCGAAGCAACTATTTCCCAAATACCCACCGGTCGCTTGGGAGAGCCTGAAGAAATCGCAAGATGTGTTTTATTTCTTGCTTCTGAAAAATCAGGTTTCATAAATGGCTCCACGATTTCGGCAAATGGGGCTCAATTTTTTGTCTAGTTTCTATAAAGTTGGCTTATTTGAATAAATGGTCGATATATCGCTGAATTGAATAGTTGCGGACAACTATATTTTACTATTTACAGAAGAGGAGTTACTAAAAAAGCTTCTAGAAAGTCATCTTTCCTGAAGTACTTTAACCCGCTTTTCAAACACATTGATAAATGTCAAAGTAAAAGAAATCAGTTTTGTTCAAAAATTCTATCTTGAGAGAAATTCTTTTGCCAAAATTTATATTAATATTTTTCCTAGGATCATTTTTATTTGCCCCAGTTCTTTTATTTTCAAAAGAAATTAAAAAGGGACAAGTCACAAACTTACAAATTCCAAGATATGTCTCCCTAAAAGTTAATGAAGCAAATGCACGAAGGGGCCCTTCACTATCACATAAGATTGACTGGATTTATAAGAAGAAAAATATGCCTTTAGAGATATATGGTGAATATGAAAACTGGCGCCGTGTTCGTGATTTTGAGGGATTTGGCGGATGGGTACACTATACTCTTCTTTCAGGAATTCGTTTTGTTTTGGTAAAAAATGATCTTTTGGAAATGAGATTATTACCTTCAATTGATGCACAAGTGATTGCTAAATTACCGCAGCACAATATAGCCGCTTTAGATAAATGTACCAGAGATTGGTGCCGCATTACTGATGATGGATACAAAGGTTGGGTCCCCAAAACTGGCATCTGGGGTGTTTATAAAAAAGAATTAAAAGACTAAGTTTTATAACTTAATTACATACCAGGCCGAATTTTCCTTTTTATCACTCAACTTTATACTTTCCGGTTTATCCTCAAAAAATTCATCTATGGCTTTAGACGCACCAGGCCATTTCTTTTCATTATAGTCATCAAAAACTATGCAACCGCCGGAAGATAGGCGAGGATAGATGAAGTTCAAGCAATCAACATGTGAGCTGTAGGCATCACAATCCACATGTGCAAAACAAAACTTTTCATCTTCAATGGCTTTGAGAGATTTTGAAAAGAAACCTTTTACACAAAAACCTGTTATTTGGTAGTGATCAAAAAACTGTTCAAGTACGGCGGGAACATCTCCGGCCGCTGTAAATTTTTTCTTTAAACGGCTAATTGATCTGAATAATGACGTATCCTCTTTTGTAATAGTTTCGCTTCCAAAACCCTCAAAACTATCACAAGCATATATCTTTTTATCGACCCCTGATCTTTTCATCACAGCACCAATTCTTCTTGTTGTGACACCGCGCCAAACGCCTAATTCTATTATTTCACCCTGAACAGTTAAACTTTCCAAAAGTAAATCATAAAGATCATAGTTTTTCGATTGCTTTAACAAAGTTTGAAAATAATTCTCTCTGCCTTCTGATGTCTTTAACTCTTCAGATACCTTTTCATCAGCCAGAATTAGCTTTTCATATCTTTTTTTCACTTAAGCATCCTAAAATTTTAATTTTCCAGACGGGATAAAAACCATTGAATTTCATTTGATTTATAAAATACAAAGACATCAGACCCTTGTGTGATAGGTATTGAATTGAAAAAAAAAACACAACACGAATCTAAATATATTATTGATTTTATAATCTATTTTTTTGCCCATGTACTAACTTGGTGCATTTCCATTTTTCCATACACTACACGTATACCTTTGGGAGCAAATTTCTTTAGATTAATTATCTCTCCTATTTTGGGCAACAAAAATAAGATCCATCAGAATTTATCTCATGTCATGCCTCATTTGTCTAACTCACAAAAAAACGAGCTCGCCAAATCTATTACAAAGAACATTGGAAGAACAATTTTTGAGTTATTTTCGCCAGAAGCATTTTCGAGCTTTGCTAGTAAAGCAAAGATATCAGGTCAAGGGTTTGAAATTTTAAAACGAGCGCATAAATCTGGACGCCCGGTGATTTTAGTTTCGGGTCATTTCGGAAATTATGATGTGGTAAGAGCCAAACTTAAAAAGGAAAAAATAGCAGTTGGTGCCCTATATAAACCAATGCAAAATAAGTACTTTAATCGGCTTTATTTAGAAAAAATATCAAGTATAAATGAACCCCTTTTTCCAAAAGATCGAAAGGGTATGAATGAAATGATGAAATTTCTAAAGTCCGGTAATTGCATTGCAGTATTATTTGATCAAGTAATGGGAAAAGGTGAACCCTTAATGTTTTTTGGCCAACCTGCATACACCGCGACCTCAGTCGCCAAAATGGCTATTAAATATGATGCACTTCTTATACCTTTTTTTTCAGAACGACTTAAAGATGGTTTAAATTTTAATTTATTTTTTGGAGAACCAATCTCCCATGAAGACCCTAAGAAAATGACACAATGTTTGAATGACTTACTAGAAGATAGAATTAGAAATAATATGGACCAATGGCTATGGACGCATAGACGTTGGAAAGTTCCACCTAATATAAACCCTAAAGACTACTCTACTAAAAAGTTCTTAAATCGCTAATCTTATAGTATCCAAAGCTGTAATCAAAGCAGTATCATTTTGCTGCAAAAATGATTTAAACCGTTTAAATTCTTTGTTTGGATCTTTATTTCGAAAAATTTTCAATTCATCGGCTAAGATATCTGCATTTTCAATTTGGACGCCAATACCCAAAGAATTTAACTGATAATATTTTTCTTCCGCATTATGCGTAAAAGGTCCATGGAGAATAAAAGTTTCGAGTTGAGCGGCTTCAACAGGATTATGCCCACCTCTTTCAACTAACGAACCGCCAATAAATGCTACATTCACCATTGAATACCATAAGCCCATCTCACCCATAGTATCAGCAATATAAACTACTGTCTCTTTTTGAAGCTCTGGAACTTCGGACCTTAATTGGGTAGTGAAGCCCATTGAACGACTTAGTTTGGCAATATATTTACCGCGCTCAACATGACGCGGCGCAATCAGCAAAATACCACCTATTTTTTTGTGAGCTTTCAAAACAATTTCATCTTCACCAGAGTGAGTACAAGCAGCCAACCAAATATTTTGTTTCGCTGCAGCTTTCAAAAATTGTTTCATAATATGTTCATCAAAGTCTAATTTTTTTGCGCTATCTTTCAGTGAACCAGTTAGAACTAAATTCTCACTTGGAATTCCAATATTTATAAGCTTTTCTAATGTCTTAGTCTCTTGAACATGAATTTCATTGAAGAGCGAAAATATAAACCTTGCAGAGGCAGCTTGGTTTTCAATTTTTTTTAGAGATTTCTTTGAAAATCGTGCATTAAACAAAAAGCTAGGCACCATTTTTTTATTCAACTCAAGAAGAATTCTTGGCCAAATTTCACTCTCTACTCTTACAGCGAGATCGGGGCGCCAATATTTGATAAATCTTTTGGAGACAAAAAACGTATCATGTGGTGCCATCTGATGGATAACTCGTTTCTTTAAATTCTTTTCAAAAATTTGAGCTGATGTTTTAGTACTTGAGGTAATTAAAATATTAATCTTTGGATTATCTTCAGCAATTTTTTCGATTAGTGGTAATAGTGATAACGTTTCCCCAACACTGACAGCATGTAGCCAAATTAGTTTTCCTGAGGGCCTTTTAATTTGCTTGCTAACCCAACGTTCCCAAAAGCGATTTGGGTTCTCTTTTCCCTTCAAAACAGAAATCAATTGGTAAACGAAGTAAACAGGATCCAATACAAAACTAAGAAAAAAATAAAGTCTCAAGCTTAAAGAAATTTTGTTCACTAAATTATTACCGTCTTTCACTAACTTTTAATGTCATCTTTATATCGCTTTTGGTGATACAAGAAACAGCATTATTCCTTCTTTTTTAAAATATAAATTTTAATTCTCTAATTGCTTCGTATGTTGGCTATTGGATATCGGCAATAAACTGCAAGAAGGTTTTAAAGCTGAACATTCTTTTTACCAATTAAGATCAACTTGAGGTTAACTAATTCTCGTTTCCAGACCATCCCACTACAAATGGAGCCAACTTTGACAAAATTGCTGAAAAAAGTAGCCAAGCTCCAAATATTATTCTGAAGAAAACTAAACGATATGACCCATAAAGATTAAATAATATGAACTAAGTCGAATTATTGTTAATTACGACAAATTCTTTGGCGCTAATAGAAAAGAAATAAAGCATAAATTGGAACTTTGTCTAAACTGCAACAAAGTTTAAGTTTGATAAAAGATATTCAATTGAAGTTTAAATTCCATACAGACAAAACTCCGGTCGTAATATTTTTATTGGCTTTTGGAATGTCAATAATACCTCTGAATGATGCGTTAATAAAGCTTTTAAGTGATCGCTTCCCCCTCGCAGAGATTGTAGCAATTAGAGCCTTACTATGTATCTTAATCGTTTCTTTTTTTGGAGCAGGTATTCGGGAGGTTATTAAATTACCTGGTCGAGTAATCCTTTTGTTTTCACTCCGTGGTATGTGCTTGGTAATTGCCATGTATTTGTACTTTATCTCATTGGGTAGCCTACCCCTATCTGAGGTCGTCTCTATATTTTTCGTATCGCCACTACTAATCACCTTACTTTCGTCAATTATACTTAAGGAAAAAATAGGCATTCATCGTATTAGCTCGGTCCTAATAGCCTTGGTTGGGGTAATTCTAATAATGCGCCCTGGAACGGACAACTTTAAACCGGAAATGTTATTGGCATTGGGTGCAGCATTAAGCTACGCTATTTTTCAGATTTTCACCCGAAGCTTAAAGTCTGAGGGAAATTTATATGCGCTCGTGACTATTCAAAATTTTTGCTACCTCATCTCAGCTATTCCATTACTTTTTATAAACTGGTTCAACCCACTGGAGCCAACAGGTAACTTATCAATTGATTTCCTTCTAAGAGGCCCCATTTATCCTACTTTCCAGGATCTGTTTTTTATAGTTATATGTGCATTTTCGGTTTTAATGCTATCAATAACATCTTCTCACGCATACCGCACAGTCGAAGCCTCATTACTAGCACCATTTGAATATGTAGCAATTCCATTCAGTATTTTTTGGGGAATTGCTATATTCGGTGACTGGCCCTCTAATCTCTCATGGATTGGCATGAGTTTTATTTTGTTCGGGGGAATTTATGCTATCTACCGCGAAAGAGTCAGAGAAATTGAGATAATTTCAAAAGTACCAATGCCAGCTTCAGCTGCTATGTACCAAAAGCCAAATTTAGAGGGTGAAAAGGATGAATAGTTTACTTTTGATAGCGCGCTTTTTCTCGGATAAGTATGTAATAATTAGATGCTACTATTATCAGAGTTCCTATTATGAATTTAACGGTAATTATTTCATTAAATAATACTACTCCAAAAGCTATACCGATAGGTATAGCTAGATAATGAAATGGAGCCAGGGCTGATGCATCGGCATATCTATGACTTTCGGCGAGAAAAAATTGTTGGAAACTAGCTAATAAACCAAGAGCCAGTAAATAATCCCATGGGAGATCTTTATAGATCAACGAAGGAACGTTGTTATTTAAATAATTTTCGCTGAAGAATAAAATAATCAATGAAACAATAACACCAAAAGAGTTGTACCATATCGCGGTTGGGATAGAGCCGTTTGTTTTTCCAAGCATCCTTATGAAAACAAACATCAATCCAGAAAAAATGGCTCCCAAAAGAGCGTATATTACTCCAGACAAATTAAAAGATGCATTTATTGGTAATATAATAAAAACTACACCCAAAAACCCTACAACTACTGCTGTAGACCTTCGTAATCCAACACTTTCTCGAGCAATTACCACGGATAAAATGGTAATAAAGAGCGACATAGTGTTAAAAAGTACTGTAGCCAAACTAATATCAATTGTAGCAACAG
>CAYMIR010000028.1:0-12098 GCA_964390655.1 uncultured Marinovum sp. | reverse complement strand
AATTTTTAAATATGATGGAAAAACCTGATGTTGATCATATATCAGGCTTGTCGCCAGCTATTTCAATTGAGCAAAAAACAACATCAAAAAATCCAAGGTCTACCGTTGGAACAGTTACTGAAATTTATGATTATTTACGATTATTATTCGCCAGAGCTGGAACTCCCTTCAGTCCAGCCACAGGTCTTCCAATCGAAGCTCAGCAAGTTCAAGATATGGTCGATAGGGTTCTTGGCTTAGAGCACGGAACCCGAGCTTATTTACTGGCGCCTATTGTGAGAGACCGTAAGGGTGAATACAAAAAAGAGTTTTTAGAATTAAGGAAAGCGGGGTTTCAAAGAGTTAAAGTAAATAATGAATTTTATGATCTAGATGAACCACCTATTTTAGATAAGAAGTTTAGACATAATATAGATGTTGTTGTTGATCGGGTAATAATTAAAGAAGATATGGCTACTCGTTTGGCAGATAGCTTTAGAACAGCTTTAGACTTAGCGGACGGCATAGCTATACTTGAAACGGCTCCCCAAGAAGAAAATGCTGAAATTGAGCGCATGACTTTTTCCGAAAATTTTGCTTGTCCAGTTAGTGGTTTTACGATTCCCGAAATTGAACCTAGGTTGTTTTCTTTTAATGCACCTTTTGGAGCATGTCCTGACTGCGACGGGCTCGGGAAAGAGTTATATTTTGATGAGCGTTTAGTTGTTCCTGATCAGACTTTAAAAATAAAAGACGGTGCACTAGCGCCCTGGCGCAAAGGTAAAAGCCCATATTTTCTGCAAACTATCGAAGCCATTGCTGAGCATTTTAAATTTGACCCCTCTTCTAGATGGAAAGATTTAAGTAATAAAGTAAAACAAGTTTTTCTGTACGGATCTGGAGAGGAAGAAATTAAATTTAGATATGATGAGGGCGGCAGAATTTATCAGGTCAGTCGCACTTTCGAGGGTGTTATTCCCAATATGGAAAGAAGGTATCGAGAAACTGACAGTACTTGGATAAGAGAAGAGTTCGAAAACTACCAAAATAATAGACCTTGTGGGTCTTGCTCGGGTTACAGGCTTCGGCCTGAGGCCCTAGCCGTTAAAATATTCAAGTCACATATTGGACAGGTTGTCCAACTATCAATAAAGGAGGCGCTTGAATGGTGCCAAAACGCACCAAAATCTTTGAGCAAACAAAAAAACGAGATTGCTCATACAATTTTAAAAGAAATTACAGAGAGGTTGGGATTTTTAAATAATGTCGGTTTGGAATATTTGACCTTATCTAGAAGTGCAGGAACACTTTCTGGTGGAGAAAGCCAAAGAATTAGACTGGCAAGTCAAATTGGTAGCGGTCTGACTGGTGTCTTATATGTTTTAGATGAACCATCAATTGGACTTCATCAACGCGATAATGACCGATTATTGCTGACATTAAAAAACTTGAGGGATCAAGGTAATACTGTCATTGTCGTCGAACATGATGAGGAAGCTATTCGAGAAGCAGATTATGTTTTTGATATTGGCCCAGGAGCAGGCGTGCATGGAGGCCAAATCGTAAGCCATGGCCTTCCATTAGAAATTGAAAAAGATCAAAATTCGCTAACTGGAAAATATTTAAGTGGCAATTTGGCAATACCTGTACCGAAAGAGAGAAGAAGCGGAAATGGAAAATACGTTTCGGTTGTTAAGGCAACGGGAAATAATTTAAAGAAAATTAATGCTGAATTTCCATTAGGAAAATTTGTGTGTGTTACTGGAGTTTCTGGTGGTGGGAAGTCTACTTTGACGATTGAGACCCTATTTAAGACAGCTTCAATGCGACTAAATGGAGCAAAGCAAACTCCTGCTCCTTGTGAAACAATAAAAGGGCTGGAATTCCTAGATAAAGTTATTGATATCGACCAAAGGCCAATTGGTAGAACTCCTCGCTCAAACCCTGCTACTTATACTGGGGCATTTACTCCAATTCGTGACTGGTTTTCAGGTCTTCCTGAGGCTCGGACCCGTGGCTATAAACCAGGTCGATTTAGTTTCAATGTGAAAGGGGGTAGATGTGAAGCTTGTCAAGGAGATGGTGTTATCAAAATTGAAATGCACTTTCTTCCTGATGTTTATGTTAAATGTGAAACATGTCAAGGAGCGCGATATAATCGAGAAACATTAGAAATAAAATTTAAAGGTAAAAACATAGCTGATATTCTTGATATGACAGTTGAAGATGCCCAGGAATTTTTTAAAGCGGTTCCAAGTATTAGAGAAAAAATGGACGCTCTAGTTAGGGTGGGGTTAGGGTATATAAAAGTAGGTCAGCAGGCTACAACTCTTTCTGGAGGAGAGGCGCAGCGTGTGAAGTTATCTAAAGAACTTTCAAAGAGATCGACGGGAAGGACTTTGTATATTTTGGATGAACCGACGACCGGGCTGCATTTTGATGACGTTCGTAAATTGTTAGAAGTTCTTCATGAGCTTGTTGATCAAGGTAACACAGTTATTGTTATAGAGCATAATTTAGACGTTATCAAAACTGCTGATCATATATTGGATATTGGTCCAGAGGGTGGTGATGGAGGTGGGAAGCTCATTGCTTGCGGATCACCAGAAAAGGTGGCGAAGTCCAAAAGTAGTCACACTGCTAGGTATCTTGAGCCACTTTTATCATGAGCTTTACTCTCTAATTCAAAATCACTTTTCGGGAATGAGTCCCCTTGGACTAAATCTTAACACCAAAAGAAGAAGTAGTCCCATTGTGAGTAATCGCATATGAGCCACGCTATCCATTAAATGGAGTTTCAGTGAGTTGTCGTCTGCAAGACCTGATGTCAAAATAACCATTAAGAACTGGCCTATTGGTTCAACTTGTACCCATAAAAACCAAATTATGAAGCCACCTAATACGGCCCCTAAATTATTTCCGGATCCGCCAATAATCACCATCACCCAAATGAGAAAAGTATACCTAAGAGGTTGGTAAGTTCCTGGCGTAAGTTGACTGTCTAGCGTTGTCATCATAGCACCAGCTATGCCGCAAATGGCTGAGCCAAGTATGAAAATTTGCAGATGCCTTCCTGTTACATTTTTTCCCATAGCTTCTGCAGCTACTTCATTATCGCGAATTGCTCGCATCATTCTGCCCCAAGGGCTGTGAAGTGCTCTTTGTGCTAAAATGAATATCACAATTAGTACAATTGAAAAGAGCCCAGCATATATCAATTTTACGTAAAGCGTTGACGCCGTGACTGGATCTATACCAATGCTATTTGCAGCGCTCACGAATTTGTCGCTTTGCTGTAGATCTATTTCGTAAGGAGCTGGCCTGGGTAATCCAATAACATTCTTAACGCCACGGGCCAACCAATCTTCATTTTTAATAATTGCGATTATTATTTCAGCAATACCAAGTGTGGCGATAGCAAGATAATCAGATCTTAGCCCTAATGCTGTTTTTCCAATAACCCAAGCCGCGCCAGCAGCCAGTAAACCACCGATTGGCCAAGCCATTAGTATAGGCAATCCCAGGCCCCCTAGGTAACCGGTTGAAGCAGGGTTTACAGCTTCTACCGACACGACACCAATGTCAAAAATAGCACGAAATATAAAAAAACCAGCCAGCCCTATAATTATAGCTCCCCAAAATTTTTGTCGTCTATTTACTACCTTTTTGATCCATAGACCTATGGTAACGATTACAAAAACACCAAAGATAATAGCCGCAATTATACGAATTCCACCAACTGACCAAGACTCGTAGACTGGAGGGGCTGATACTAAAACAGCAGCCAAACCGCCTAATGCCACAAATCCCATTATTCCTACATTGAAAAGTCCAGCAAAGCCCCACTGTAAATTTACACCGAGAGACATAATTGCGCTTATCAATCCCATATTCAAAATAAGCAATGCAGTGTTCCAACTCTGAACCAAACCGGTGATCAAAATCAGAAAGACGACTAAGGCAAAAAGTAGTGTAATCTTTAAGTTTTCCATCAAAAGGCTTTTCCTCTAAATAATCCGGTGGGACGAAAAAGTAAGACCACAACTAGTATTACAAAGCTCACTGCAAATTTATAGTCAGTGGACAAGAGTTGCATAAGTGTGGAGGGCTCCAAAGATTCAGGCAAGCTGTATTTCAGAACTTTCTTCCAAGCATAAGTTATTGTGACCTCTGAAAATGCAACAATGAAGCCTCCGGCTATAGCGCCAATAGGGTTACCTAAACCGCCCACGATTGCAGAAGCAAATATAGGAAGTAGAAGTGAAAAGTAAACGAATGGTTTAAAAGATTTGTCTAAACCATAAAGTGTTCCTGCTACAGTTGCCAGAGCTGCGACAATTAACCAAGTTACCGTTACAACTTTTTCTGGATTTACTCCTGATAACAATGCTAAATCTTCATTATCCGAGTAGGCTCTCATTGATTTTCCAGTTCTCGTTTTATTCAAAAACCAAAACAAAATAAGAACCACTAAAATTGCTGTGATAATCGTGATCCCTTGCGTAGTTTTAAAAGCTAAACCTTCGCGTAAGCCTGTTAACTGTTTAAATTCTCTGACTGAAATTATAAATCTTTCGCCATCGACAAAGCGTTGATCATTTGGCCCAATAATGAAACGAACCAGGCCGTTCATAATGAACATGATACCCATGGAAACGATAACTAATATTACAGGCTTTGCTTTTTGGTTTCTGTAAAAACGATAAACGAAACGATCGGTTGCCAGAATGAATAAAGAGCAAATAACTATTCCGAAAGGTAATGCTAAAATAGCGGTTGGCAAAGGACCAAGGCCAACTCCTATGCTCTGGAACCACCAGGTCGTAAGAACCGTTATCATAGCTCCGAAGGCCATAGTGTCTCCATGGGCGAAATTTGAAAACCTCAGGATCCCATATATCAGGGTTACGCCGAGAGCTCCTAGTGCAAGCTGACTACCGTAAGCAAGTGCAGGGATAAAAACAAAATTAGAAAAAACAACTAATGCATTTAAAAAATCCATGATTATCCTCCCAGAAAAGACTTTCGTACTTTTGGATCAGCCAAAAGTTCTTTACCCGATCCTGTGTAAGCGTTTCTTCCCTGTACCATCACATAACCAGTATCTGCAATTCCAAGGGCTTGCCTGGCATTTTGTTCAACCATTAAAATTGGAATTCCCGTTCGACTCACTTCAATAATTCTATCAAACAACTCATCCATTACGATGGGGCTGACACCAGCAGTTGGTTCATCCAACATCAGAATTTTTGGTTGTGTCATCAAAGCGCGACCGACTGCAACTTGTTGTCTTTGACCGCCCGATAATTCACCCGCTGCTTGTCTTCGTTTCTCTTTCAGAATTGGAAAAAGTTCAAACACTTGCTCTAGAGTATCTGAAAAATCATCTTTTCGAATAAAAGCACCCATTTCCAAATTTTCCTCAACCGTCATAGATGTGAAAATATTTTGGTTCTGGGGAACAAAACCCATGCCTGCTCTGACCCTATCTTGGGTACTTAAATTTGTAATATCAACACCATCCAATAAAACACTACCTCCACGAACATCCAACATTCCAAAGATAGCTTTCATGGCGGTTGATTTTCCCGCACCATTCGGTCCAACAATAACCGCGATTTCACCCTCGCCAACTGATATATCACAAGAATGAAGAATGTCTGGTCCGAAACCATAACCGCCGGTAATTTTGCTAGCTTGCAAAAATTTATTGTTTACTTCATCAATCATAAATTTAAAACTTTAACATTTTTTAAAGTATTGTTTATACTACTTTGTTTTTTAATCCGGTTCCAAGATAAGCTTCAATCACATTTTCATTTGATTTGATTTCCTGAAGCGTTCCTTGAGCCAGCACTTTGCCTTCGGCCATGCAGATAACGGGATCACATAATTTCTCTATAAAATCCATATCATGTTCAATAACGACGAAGGTATAATTTCGCTCTTTATTTAAACGGATAATCGCATCTGCAATTGTATTTAAAAGAGTTCGATTAACTCCAGCACCAACTTCGTCAAGAAAGACAATTCGCGCATCGACCATCATAGTTCTGCCCAATTCAAGTAGTTTTTTTTGTCCGCCAGATACTTGGCCTGCTTTGTGGTCTGCCAAATGATCTATTGTTAAAAACTCTAAAACTTCATCGGCCTTTGCTCTCAATGCCCTTTCTTCATCTGCAATACGTTTTCTTCCGAACCATGTATTCCAAAGTTTCTCACCAGATTGGTCATTTGGAACCATCATAAGGTTTTCTCGACATGTCATAGAATGAAATTCATGAGCGATCTGAAAGGTTCTAAGTAATCCTCTATCAAATAACTGATGAGGAGGTAGGCTAGTGATATTCTCATTATCTAAAAAGACTACGCCAGAAGTAGGTTTGAGTACGCCTGCGATCACATTAAATAAAGTTGTTTTGCCAGCGCCATTCGGTCCAATTAGACCTGTTATTGTGCCACTTTTAATCTGAAGAGAAGCCCCGTCGACAGCATGGAATCCTCCAAAGTGTTTGTGAAGGTTTTCGATCTTTATCAATATAAAACTCTTTATAAAATTAATTGAAATTCTTATATAAAAAACAGCCCAAGTTTCACCTGGGCTGTTTTGAAAAAGATCTTTGGCTTAACGATATTTTACTGTAGTTATTTTGCCACCAGATACTTCAATCTGTCTGTAGTTTCCTGCTGATTCACCTGGGCCGATTAATTCGACGGCTGTTCCGCCAACATAATCAATTTCCCCGCCAGAAGCTAAAATATCCAATGCTTTGCCTAATTCGCCTGGATAAATCATCTCACCCGGTGCGTTAGCCACATCCATTACCTTTGACTTGTAATCACCTGGTTCTGCTGAACCAGCTGCTTGCATAGCAAGCATAATTAATGCAGCAGCGTCGTAGCTTTCTGGTGTGAATGGTGAAGTTGCATCAAATGCTCCGCCAACCATATCTGCGAATTTAGCCGCTCCTGGGCTGTCTGTTCCTGGATGTTGACCAGTTGATCCATCTATTTCTGAACCAAAATTTTCTTCAAGCTTTGCACCTATCATCCCATCTGGAAAATGGAAGGTATCGAATGCTCCACTATCTAGTGCAGCTCTTACAATTCCTGAACCACCTTGATCTACGTATCCGGCCACGACTAAACGATCTCCACCAGCGGCTGCTAGAGCACCTACTTCAGCTGAGTAATCCGCTTTGCCATCTTCGTGTGAAGCATTGATGGTGACAGTACCACCGGCAGCTTCAAAAGCAGCGGCAAAGCTATCAGCAAGGCCTTTGCCATAGTCATTGTTTGTATAGGTCACAGCAACTTCTTTTATACCCTGCTCCATAAGCACCTCTGTCATCACGACACCTTGGCGAGCGTCTGACGGAGCTGTCCTAAAGAATAAGCCATTGTCTTCAGCTGTTGATAAACCAGGGGAAGTTGCAGACGGTGAGATCATTACTACACCGTTCGCTAGTGCTACATTTGCTAAAATTGCACCAGTGACACCTGAACAGTCAGCTCCCATAATTCCTTTGACACCATCTGAGGTTATCAATCGCTCTGCCGCAGCTGTTGCTGCAGCGGCATCAATACATGTACTATCTGCTCGTACCGAAGTTACAGAAGCTCCTCCTAAAAGTTTCCCACTGTCAGTGACTTCCTTCATGGCTAACTCAGCCCCGTCACCCATTGACGGTGTTAGCGATTCAATTGGGCCAGTGAACCCGAGAATTACGCCAATCTTAATGTTTGAATGGCTACCAGCAAATGCTGTTGTTGCCATCATTGCAGTTGCGGCTGTTACCGCCAGCAGCTTTTTCATATTTTTTTCTCCCTAAAATATATTTATCCCTGTCAGTATTAAGTTCGCTACGCCGAAAATAAAAGTCCAAATTATATTTGGACGCACATTTTTTGCTATTTAAACTCTAAACAGCCCGTTTAGCAGCATGACTGCCTCGTTCTCGATAGGGCGTTGTGTCATAATGGGCTCGATAACATTTGGAAAAATGAGAAGGCGAAGCAAAACCACAAGCTAGGGCAACGTTAATCACGCTCATATCTGTTTGCATAAGTAAATTACGAGCTTTTTGAAGTCTTAATTCCATATAATAGCGTTTCGGACTGCGATCTAAGTACCGTCGAAACAATCTTTCGAGTTGCCGGGTCGACATGCCTACGTCTTTGGCAAGAATTGATGGGCTTATAGGTTCCTCAATGTTGATTTCCATCATTTGAATGACTTTGCTCAATTTAGGGTGCCTTACACCAATCCTGGTTGGAACTGAGAGCCTTTGAGTGTCTTGGTCGGTCCTGATCGATGAATATATCATTTGATCAGCCACGGCATTTGCTAACTCTTCTCCGTGTTCATCAGCGATAATTTTAAGTAAGAGATCTATGGAAGATGTTCCACCCGCAGTAGTATAGCGATTACCATCGCAGACGAAGACTGTTTTTGTTAATTCTACCTCCAAAAACTCTTCTGCAAAACTATCTTGATTTTCCCAGTGAATTGTAGCTTTTTTATCGTCCAACAAGCCAGCTTTGGCCATTGGATAGGCAGCTGTACAAAGACCTCCTATAACTAGACCTCTTCTGGCTTCCCGGCGAAGCCATCCTATTAGCTTTTTAGTTGTTGATTCTTGAATTGCAGTTCCGCCACAAAGTAAGATCGTATCGTCTCTGTGTAGTTCGATGAGAGAATTATCTAGTTTGAATTGTGTTCCCGCAGAGCAGGACACAAATTCCTCATTCTCGCCTATGAAGGTCCAGTCATAAAGCTTTTTACCTGACATACGATTTGCTATTCGCAGCGCATCAAGTGCGGATGAAAAAGAAAGCAGAGTAAAGTTTTCAATCAATACAAAGACAAATCTTCTTGGAGATTTTACTTCAGTGTTGAGCTTTATAATGCTGTTTTCATTTAACATTAATCAAAACCGATCTGCCGAATCTAAACATTATTAATAACTTTGACTGCCTTATAATATTACTTGTTCTTAATGTTCTGGGGAGGTCAAGCGTTTTTAACTTGTAAAATAAAATATGGTGGTTTTTTTTGAGTTGATATAGTACTCAAAACAAGTGTTATCTGGAGAAATAAGATGAGTATTTGGGAAAAAAGCAATTGGCGCTCTAAGCCAAGGGTTCAGATGCCAGAATATACGAATAAAGACGTACTAAACTCTGTTGAGAAGCAACTATCTTCCTATCCTCCCCTTGTTTTTGCAGGTGAAGCTAGAAATCTTAAAGAGAAGTTGGCTTCTGCTTCAAAAGGCGAGGCCTTTTTGCTGCAAGGTGGCGATTGTGCTGAAAGTTTTGAACAATTTAGTGCAGATTCAATTAGAGATACATTCAAAGTTATGCTTCAGATGGCAATGGTACTTACTTTTGGCGCGAAAGTTCCCGTGGTAAAAGTGGGGCGTATGGCAGGTCAGTTTGCAAAACCAAGGTCAGCACCCACCGAAATGCAAAATGGAATAGAATTGCCTAGCTACAGAGGTGATATCATTAACGAATTGGCCTTTACGGAAAAAGCACGGATACCCAATGCTAAAAAGATGTTACAGGCCTATACCCAGGCTGCAGCAACGCTCAACCTAATTAGGGCTTTTTCTTCCGGGGGCTATGCAGACGTTAACCAAGTTCATAGCTGGACTTTAGGTTTTACGGAAGGTGAAAAAGCTGTCCAGTACCGAGAAATGGCAGAAAGAATAAAAGATGCTTTAGATTTTATGAAGGCCGCTGGGCTTGAAGGTAAATCAGCTTATGAGCTTCGCACCGTTGATTTTTACACGAGTCATGAGAGTTTACTTCTAGAATATGAAGAAGCATTAACCCGCTTAGATTCGACGTCAGGTAAGTGGCTTGCCGGTTCAGGTCATATGATTTGGATTGGGGATAGAACTCGTCAGCCGGATGGTGCTCATATTGAATTTGCTAGGGGCGTATTGAACCCGATAGGGCTCAAATGTGGACCTACAACTTCTGAAGAAGACTTGAAAATTCTTTTAAACAAACTCAACCCTGAAAATGAAGCAGGAAAACTTACTTTAATCGCTCGCTTTGGAGCGGGAAGCGTGGGGGATCACCTTCCAAGGTTGATTAAAGTTGTGGAACAGGAGGGTGCAGACGTTGTTTGGTGTTGTGACGCGATGCATGGCAATACAATTAAGTCGTCTAGTGGATATAAAACGCGACCTTTCGAAAGTGTTTTGAGAGAAGTCAGAGAATTTTTTGAAATTCATAATGCAGAGGGAACAATTCCTGGCGGAGTCCATTTTGAAATGACAGGCCAGGACGTAACTGAATGTACTGGTGGTGTTCGTGCGGTTACGGACGAAAATCTTTCAGACCGCTACCATACCGCATGTGATCCTAGGTTAAACGCTTCACAATCCCTTGAGCTAGCTTTTCTTGTTGCAGACGAATTGGTTGCCCGTAGGACAACTCACCAAGCAACCGGTGCTGCATAAACATTAATAAAAGGTTGGCTTATTTCTTTGCAATTGAAGCTTAAAAGATTTTTTTAAAAAGGTATTTCATCATCAAAGTCTTGAGCTGCCGAAGGGCTGGAAGTGTCATTCGCGTCACTGGAATAATTACTATCGTTGGACCCTCCAATATACCCCCCCTGCGAACTATTATCTCCTCGGCTATCTAACATTGTTAGCGTACTAGTGTAGGGTCTAAGGACAACTTCAGTCGTATATCGGTCTTGGCCAGATTGGTCTTGCCACTTTCTTGTCTCTAATTGTCCCTCGATGTAGACTTTTGAGCCTTTCCTTAAATATTGTTCAGCAATTCGCACTAAGGGCTCAGAAAATATAGCAACGGAGTGCCACTCTGTTTTTTCTCTTCTTTCACCAGTGTTTTTATCTTTCCAGTTTTCCGATGTCGCGATACGAAGGTTGCAAACTTTACCACCATTTGGAAAACTGCGGACTTCAGGATCTACACCCAAGTTACCCAAAATTATTACTTTATTTACTGAGCCAGCCATTTTAATTCCCTTCGAATCTTTTTTCTGCAGCATTTATAATATTTACAAATTTTAAAACTAGCAAAATCAGTCCAAAATTATTCAGCTGCAAGTTTTATAACAGGTATCATTTCCGATAGTTTGCTCTCACTCAAGTGGCACTTTATTTGATGGCCTATTGATATATCTCGTTGAGGCGGAACTTCTTTTTCACATAAATCGTTCTGGACATCTTTTTTCCATCGACAGCGGGTTTGAAAAGGGCAGCCACTTGGCGGGCTCATTGCTGATGGAATATCTCCCTCAAGAACGATATGCTCTTTTTCGACACTAGTATCCGCTATTGGAACTGCGGACAAAAGCGCCTCAGTATATGGATGGTAAGGAGGTGAAAAAACTTGATCTGTAGTTCCTAATTCAACAACATGTCCTAAATACATAACCATCACTCGATCCGAAAGATATCGAACGATTGAAAGATCGTGACTAATAAATAAAAGGGTAGTTTTTTCATTTCTTTGAATTTCCATTAAAAGATCAGTTACTGCAGCTTGAACAGAAACATCAAGAGCTGATACGGGTTCATCAGCTACAACTATCCTTGCGCCTCCGGCAAAGGCTCGTGCTATACCCACTCTTTGTTTTTGTCCACCTGACAGTTGCCGTGGCATTCTTTCGGCAAAAGCCCGAGGAAGTTTTACCAGATCAAGTAGCTCTAACATTCGTTCGCTGCGCGCTTTATCACTTTTACCAAATCGAAAAATTTCTAAAGCACGAATTATCTGTCGACCAACTGTCATAGAAGGGTTCAATGTATCAAAAGGGTTCTGAAAAACCATTTGAATATCTGCTACAGTTTGAGTGCTTCGATTTTCTATGGGTGTAGCTCCAATTGATTGATTGTCTAAAAGTACAACGCCTTCTGTGGCGGTTTCCAATCCCATTAAAACCTTGGCTAAGGTTGATTTTCCGCAGCCTGACTCTCCTACAATAGCAAGAGTTTCACCCTCTCTGGCCTCAAAAGATAAAGTTTCATTAGCTTTTACAACTTTTTTGCTACCGCTTGAACCAAAGAGTGCGTTCGCTGCGACTTCATAATATTTTTTAAGATTATCAATTTTAAGAATTACATCGCCTGGTT
>CAYMIR010000027.1:0-12258 GCA_964390655.1 uncultured Marinovum sp. | reverse complement strand
CAGCAGTACTACGCGATTGAATAGCAGAGGTTCCAATTTTTTTCATACTAATAACGGAAAAGACTATGCTGAATGCATCAATTTCTTTTTCATAAACATCACGGTGGGCCTCCACCGTTACATCTCGTCCCGTCAGACCCGTTCCCCCAGTCGATATAATCACATCAACATTTTCATTTTTTACCCATTTTTCAAGCTGCGATCTAATTTCCTGTCTGTCATCCCTAATTAGTTTTCGACTAACGACTTGATGTCCTGAAATTTCTATTCTTTCGGCGAGAACAGAGCCACTTCTGTCATCTTTAAAAGAGCGCGTGTCCGACACCGTCAATAATGCAATTCTTACAGGTATAAAACTTTTTCTTTGATCAACACTCACACCATTTCCTCTAGCTTATTCTTAATTTTTAACAAATCAGACCAAGCATCTTTTTTTGCTAAATTATTTCTTAATAAATATGCTGGATGACACATGGGCATCAGTGGGGTTTTATCAAAATCAAACCAATTTCCTCTCAGTTTTGTTATGCCCGTTTGGCCGATTAGAGCTTTGCAACTGATATTGCCCAAAGCCACAATAATTTTAGGTTCAATCAATGAAATATGTCTTTTTAAAAACGGTAGCATCATTTCAATTTCTTCGGTGTTTGGGTCACGGTTGTGCGGTGGCCTCCAGGGGATCACGTTACAAATATAAGCCGTGTTTATTAGGTTATCATTTAGCTCATTTTTGTCTCTTGTTAAACCAATTGGCCTAAGCATTTTATCTAAAAGTCGCCCAGCGCGACCAACAAACGGCACGCCCTGAATATCTTCCTCTCGTCCAGGGGCCTCACCAATTATCATCACTTTGGCATCTGAATCACCAGAAGAAAAAACTAAGTTTCTAGATCCTTTTTTTAAATCACAAAACTCATAGTTCGCTAAAGAAACTTTTAACTGATCCAATGTTTTGCTCTGCTCTGCACGATTTTTGGCCTCAGTGATTGCACTGCTTATTTTTGGTACTTTTTGTTTTGTGGAAACCGGTACCGCTATTTGGACCTCATTTGGTTGAGGGTGATCAGAAAATCTATTCAAAGGAATATTTCCAGTGTTTTCATCTACCCCTAGCTCTAGCTGCCACTTTAACAACTCCAAAGCGTCCGTCATGTCACTCTTCGAATCCATAATGCAAAGGTAATTAATCTTTTGTAAAAGTAAAACTGCATCTAATTAACAATTCACAATAAGCTCTTGTTTGTGTTTGAAGGTATGATTATGAATTTATTTAATCACAGAGAGTTCTAAATGGGTTTTAAGGATAAACATTTGCTCGGGATAGAACCCATGCGCCCTGAAGCAATAGTAGAAATTTTAGATCTCGCTGAAAATTACGTTCAATTGAACCGATCGCAGAACAAAAGAGCGGAATCTCTTACAGGGCTGACCCAAATCAACATGTTTTTCGAAAACTCGACACGAACCCAAGCAAGTTTTGAGTTGGCAGGGAAAAGGTTGGGAGCGAACGTTATGAACTTATCTATGGAAGCTAGCTCTTTAAAGAAAGGTGAAACGCTCATTGATACAGCACTCACTTTAAACGCCATGAAACCTGATCTTTTAATAGTCAGGCATCCTCAATCTGGTGCGGTAGATTTACTCGCCCAAAAGGTTAACTGCTCTGTTTTAAACGCAGGAGATGGAAGGCATGAGCATCCCACTCAAGCGCTTCTAGATGCTTTAACAATCCGTCGCGCTAAAGGAAGACTACACAGATTAAGTATCGCGATTTGTGGAGATATTGCTCACTCAAGAGTTGCTCGCTCTAATATTATTCTTCTTGGTAAAATGGAAAACCGGGTAAGACTAATAGGACCACCTACTCTAATGCCGTCTGAAATTGATGAATTGGGAGTTGAAGTTTACCAAGACATGCGCACGGGTTTAAAAGATGTAGATGTAGTAATGATGTTAAGGTTGCAAAAAGAGCGGATGGACGGAGGCTTTATACCATCTGAAAGAGAATATTATTACCGTTATGGGCTCAATAAAGAGAAACTGTCACATGCTAAAGGGGACGCAATTGTCATGCATCCCGGCCCAATGAACCGAGGTGTTGAGATTGATGGCGAATTAGCTGATGATATTAATAGATCAGTTATCCAAGAACAGGTCGAAATGGGCGTCGCAATACGAATGGCAGCAATGCATCTTTTGGCGAGAAATAGTAAATCAGGCGAGCATGGCTAATTGAATGAAAACACTTCTAACCAATGCAAAAGTGATTGATCCTGTAACTGAAACCATTTCAGATGGCGAAGTCATGTTTGAAGACGGTATAATTATTCCCAAAGAAACAGCAGATGAAACTTTTGACTGTCAGGGACAATATATTAGTCCGGGGTTAATAGACCTTGGCGTTAAGGTCGGCGAGCCTGGAGAGCGGCATAAAGAAAGTTATAAGTCAGCAGGGGTAGCCGCAGCAGCTGGAGGGGTAACAACGATAATCACTCGACCAGACACAAATCCAGCTATAGATACACCAGAAGTTTTAGAATTTATTCGCAGAAGAGCCCAAGAGGTTTGTCCGGTAAATGTGTTCCATATGGTAGCTTTAACAAAAGAACGCGCTGGACGTGAAATGACGGAGATCGGTTTTCTGCAAGATGCTGGAGCCGTTGCATTTACCGATTTTACTAACGTTGTTAAAAATTCCAAAATCCTACTGAGAGCCTTAAGCTATGCGAAATCATTGGATGCCCTTGTAATTGGGCACCCGCAAGATCCAGACCTCTCAGATAAAACTTCGGCAACATCAGGAAAGTTTGCTTCATTGCGAGGACTACCAAGCGTGACACCACTCGCAGAACGAATGGCTGTTGATAGAGACTTGGCTCTGGTAGAATTGACTGGAGTACAATATCATTTCGACCAGATAACTACTGCCCGTTCAATTCCTGCACTAGAAAGGGCAAAAAAAAATGGGCATAAAATCACGGCAGGAACATCGATACACCACCTAACTCTCAACGAGTTCGATATTGCTGATTATAGAAGCTTTTTTAAACTAAATCCGCCACTAAGATCAGAAAATGACCGGCTGGCTATTATTGATGCAGTGAATTCTGGGGTAATAGACGTAATATCATCTTTCCACACACCCCAAGACGAAGAAAGTAAACGTCTACCTTTTGAAACAGCTGCAGCTGGCGCAGTAGGGCTCGAAACACTCCTACCAGCCAGCTTACAACTTTTTCATAATCAATCAGTAAGTTTAGAAAAACTAATAAAAACTATGACACTAAATCCTGCACTGTTACTGGGCTTGCCAAGTGGAAGAATTACCCCCGGCGCCCCAGCTGACTTAATTGTTTTTGATGCTGACATTCCTTTCATTTTGGATAGAGAAACCTTAAAGTCAAAATCAAAGAATACACCATTCGACGGTCATAAATTACAAGGAAAAGTAAGACGTACAATCGTAGCAGGGAAAACTATTTTTGAATGTTAGAATTATTACCTGAATTAACTAGTAAACCTGGAGCCATAATGGCGGCTTGTGCATTTGGATACTTAGCAGGCTCTATTCCCTTTGGAATTCTTATCTCAAAAGTGCTCGGGCTTGGAGATTTGCGGAAAATAGGATCTGGAAACATCGGAGCCACCAATGTTTTACGTACTGGAAATAAACTAGCAGCATTTTTAACCCTTCTTTTTGATTTCTCAAAAGGTCTTTGTACAGTTCTCATAGCCAGACAGTTTCTTGGTGAAGATGCGGTTCAGGTTTCAGCTGCTAGTGCTTTGATGGGCCACTGTTTCCCGATATGGCTGAGATTTAGAGGTGGCAAAGGTGTGGCTACATTTCTCGGTGCTACGATTGCTTTATCGTTTATAATTGGAATTATCTGCTGTTTTGTTTGGTTATTTGTTGCTGTGGTAAGGAAAATGTCTTCACTTGCATCTTTAACCAGCTCCGCAAGCGCTCCAATTGCAGCTATATTTCTCAACCACCCCAATACTATTCTCTTACTAGTTCTGTTGATGAGTATCGTATTTTTTCGTCACAAACAAAACATCGATCGGATTATTAAAGGAGTTGAACCAAAAATTGGAAAGACATAGCAAGCTAGGGTTCAATTGTTTTATTAATAATCTGTGCACAAATTTTAGGATGCGTGATGGGCAGCATGTGCCCTGCGTTTTGGATACACTTAAGTTCTGTTTTAGGTATTCTGACCGATAAGGCTTTGCAAATGTAGGGCATTATAAAATGAGACATATCACCATAAATTATCGATGCCTTACCAGTCAGTGAGGAAAAAGCATGCTCTTTAAGCATATCATGCGGATCGCTGTAAATAGCTTTCGAAACTTCAAAAGTTAACGGAATTCTTTGAGCAAATTGTCTTTTTTTACTTTCACTAAGCAAGTTCCAATCCTCGTTGTTCCCCCATAGCTTTAGAAATAATTCTGCTGCTAACTGCCAATTTTTATCCTCACCCGCGCTAAAGTAATCAGCATGATCTAGCATAAATTGTGCTTCTAACTCACGGTAATCGGAAAATGCTGCTGCAAAAAACACTGGCTCAATAAGTGAAATGGATTTAACAAAATTAGGAAAACGTTGCGCCACACGCAAAGCAACCGTTGCACCAAAGGAGTGCCCCACAAGATGGATTGGCTTATTTATAAAAGTTGAACTGATATCAAGGCAACGGTCTTGATAATCAGATGTGTAGTCCCAATCTTGGCTCATACCATGGCCTGGCAAATCGAATGCAATCATAGAAAGTATATCTTTAAATTCATCTGCTAAAGGCAACCAAGCTCTGCTGTTAGCTAACGAACAGTGCAGTAATAAAGCTTGATCAGCCCCTTTACCTAAAGTTAAGGAGTTTATTTTAAGTCCTGCGCGCTTTTCTATGGGCATTTTAAATCCATTACTGATAGTGAAAACTAATCCACTGATTTAAAATTTGGATGCAAAATTTGTATCATAAAAGTCCGAAGATAAATAAAAGATTTATTTTAAGCATCAATTAATTCAAATTTCTAAACTGTATCTTTGCCTAATGGCGACACCATGTTATCCGAAGACATCAAAATGATTCTTTTAACTCAAGCGAGGATTTCTAATAGATGCCCGCCTTAAATGAACCGAAGTTAATATCCGGAAACGCAAACAAAAATTTAGCAAAAGCGATTGCACGACGCATGACTGTACATCGGGGACTCAACGTCGATTTAGTTGATGCTCGAATTGAAAGATTTAATGATCAAGAGATTTTTATAGAAGTTTACGAAAATGTTCGTGGTGAGGATATGTTTATAATACAGTCAACATCCAATCCCGCCAACGATAATCTTATGGAACTTCTTATTATGGCCGATGCTTTGCGTCGCTCATCAGCAAGCCGAATTACGGCCGTGATCCCCTATTTTGGTTACGCGAGGCAAGATCGGCGAACAAAAGCTCGCACACCCATAAGCGCTAAACTTGTGGCTAATTTGTTAGTAGAAGCGGGGGTAGAAAGAGTTCTAACACTCGATCTTCATGCTACGCAAATACAAGGATTTTTTGATATACCTGTTGACAATTTATATGCAGCACCAGTTTTCGCATTGGATATTATTCACCAGTTTTCTGATAAACTTAGCGATGTAATGATTGTTTCGCCTGATGTTGGGGGAGTTGCTCGTGCAAGAGAATTAGCGAAGCGGATAAATGCCCCGCTTTCAATTGTTGATAAGCGAAGAGAAAGGGCTGGAGAAGTGGCCGAAATGACAATTATAGGTGATGTCAAAGGCAAAAAATGCATTATTGTTGACGATATTTGCGATACAGCCGGCACACTATGTAAAGCAGCCGAAGTCCTTATCGAAAATGGTGCGGCGGAGGTTCATTCTTACATTACCCATGGAGTACTATCTGGACCAGCCGTTGAAAGAATTAGCAACTCTGTAATGAAATCTTTGGTGATAACAGACTCAATTCAAGCGACAGATTCAATAGCAAAGGCTGCAAATATTAGAATAGTTCCAACAGCTCCAATATTTGCCCAAGCTATCCTTAATATTTGGAATGGAACCTCTGTTTCATCACTATTTGAAACTGAAACCTTGGAACCAATTTATGATGGCCAATTACAAAGATTATTATAATAACTTGATATAAATTAAAATTTTAGTCGCTAAGATCTGAAATTTTTTGCTCTAGGCGAGCTATTCTCTTCTTCATAATATCGTAATAGTAAGCAGTAGTAAGCGCAAAAAGCAACCAAATCCAAAATGGTGTAGAAACCGAAAAACTTAATATGTCCATTTTTAATCTCCCTTAAAATCAAAATGCAGAGGCCATTTTTCAAGGCCTCTGCTATATATTTAATGAGCTATTATTTTATCCCTTATAAAATTCAGGATAGGCTTCCATCCCAAGCTCAGACACATCCAATCCAGCGATTTCTTCTTCTTCGCCCACACGGATGCCCATCGCAGATTTGAGTACAATCCACGCGATTCCAGCTGTGACACAAACAAACACACCTACAACGACTATTGATATAAATTGTGTTACATATGATGCATCACCATTTGTTGCAGGTACAACCAATGTTCCCCAAATACCTGCAAACAGGTGAACTGGGATCGCCCCTACTACATCATCAATTTTAAATTTGTCCAACATAGGAACTGTAAAAACTACTATTAAACCACCAACAGCACCAATCAAAGTTGCTGCTCCCAAAGTTGGTGTTAGCGGTTCCGCAGTTATAGAAACCAATCCAGCCAAAGCACCGTTTAATATCATCGTTAAGTCAGGTTTTTTGTAAAGAAATTGGGTCAATAACAAGGCCGCTATAGCGCCACCCGCAGCGGCAGCGTTTGTATTTGAAAATATCCTTGAAATATCAGCCACATCTCCAACTGATCCCATTGCTAACTGTGAGCCTCCGTTGAAACCAAACCACCCCATCCAAAGAATGAATGTCCCCAATGTTGCTAGTGCTAAATTGGATCCAGGTATTGGAACAACTTTACCGTCCTTAGCATATTTCCCAATACGAGGACCGAGTATTATTGCCCCCATAAGGGCAGCCCATCCACCGACGGAATGCACAACTGTAGAACCTGCAAAGTCGAGGAAACCCATACCATCTAAAAATCCTCCGCCCCATTTCCAGCTAGCCTGAATAGGATAAATCAAAGCTGTAAGGATGATTGTGAAAATTAAAAAGGGCCATAGTTTAATTCTCTCAGCTAAGGCCCCAGACACGATCGACGCCGTAGCAGCACAGAACATGAGCTGAAAAAAGAAATCAGAACCTGTAGACGCATAACCGTAATCATCTGCGCCATCGGCAGTTACTCCCACTGCCTCTAAAATAGCTACGCCCCAAATACCTGAGATTACTCCATCATACATCCAATCGCCAAGGGGATACATCAAGTTGTAGCCAATTAAGTAGTAGAATAGTGCAGCTAAGGAAAATAGACCCATATTCTTTGTTAGTTGCATCGTTACATTTTTCGAACGGACTAAACCGGCCTCAAGCATAGAAAACCCAGCTGCCATCCAAAAAACAAGAAAACCACCAACTAAAAACAGCAAACTATTTAGGATAAAAACTGAATCTGTTGGAACTAATGCTGGCGCATCTTGTGCGATTGATTGCGATGCAACCGCAATAAATAGAGCGCTAACGCCAAATGTTTTAAAAAATGATTTTTTCATCGAAGACTTACCTCTTTTATACTGCGTCTGCGCCGGTCTCGCCGGTGCGCACACGAATGGTTTGCTGAACATCAAGGACAAAAATTTTCCCATCACCGATCTTTCCGGTGTGCGCAGACGTTTTAATCGTCTCAACCACCTGTTCTGTCATCGATTGTTCAACAACAATTTCGAGTTTAATTTTTGGAACAAAGTTAACGGCGTACTCAGCACCCCGATAAATTTCTGTATGACCCGACTGAGAACCAAAGCCTTTGATTTCAGTAACCATCATACCTTTAACACCCAAACCCGTTAGCGCCTCGCGGACGTCCTCCAGTTTGAATGGCTTAATAGTAGCTATGATTAAATTCATTTATTTTGCCTTTCGCAGTTTCGCTAATGCCCTGCCAAAGCAAATTCATTTGTTTAGAAAAGCGAAGGTTTCAAAATAAAAATAATCCAATAATTTGACTATTTGTGCATATTTTTTGCGCATTTTTATTTTTTTGATTAAAATTTAATCTAAAATCTAATTTTAAAAGATCTGTTTTCACTCAACATATGAAGAAAATAAATGTAGAAAGAGAGAAAAGAGCGCAAAATGGCAGGCATCAAGAAGGAAAATAAGAATCGTAAATCTTTGATTGCCGAAAACCGTTTTAAAAAACCAGCTGTAAAGTCATCACGTAAAAAAATTCTTGAGAAAAAAAATTCAAACTACTCAACAGAGTCAAATCCAAACTTTTTAATTCAGATTCTCCAGAAAATCTGTTTCTTTTTTTTAAAACTAGTTTGGAGGTTTTTGTGGCGGACGAGCTTAATAGTAATCTTAGGTATGTCGTTAGCGATAAGCTATTATTATTTAGGCCTGAAAGAATTTGAGAGCCTTTTGGACGAACGCTCTCGTGGGTCTGTTACATTAGAAAGTAATACGGGAGAATTTTTTGCGTGGCGAGGCGATAATTTTTCTGAAAACCTTACCGCAAATAATATATCAACTCATTTAAAAAATGCGATACTGGCGACCGAAGACCGCAGATTTTACACACACTTCGGTGTAAGTCCCAGGGGTATAGCAAGCGCGGTATATATAAACTTAAAAGAAGGACGCGGCCCTCTCTCAGGTCATGGGGGATCAACGATCACCCAGCAAACTGCAAAATTAATCTGCCTAGGTAAACCATTCAGAAAATCTGAATGGAAAAGCGAAAAAGCCTACGAAGCCAACTGCCGAAGATCAACTATTTGGCGAAAACTCAAAGAAGCTCTTTATGCTCTTTCATTAGAATTCAAATTTTCAAAAGATGAAATTCTAACAATTTATATTAATCGTGTGTTTTTAGGCGCGGGAACAAGAGGTTTTGAATCAGCTGCTCAAAGATATTTTGCAAAATCCGCTAAGATAGTAAATCCCGCAGAGGCTGCAATGTTGGCTGGTTTATTAAAAGCGCCCACACGTTACGCTCCAACTAATAATTTAATACGAGCTCAAGAGAGAGCTAGCTTAATAATTAGCCTGATGGAAAGCCAGAAATTTTTGAGCACAAGCGAAGCAAAATTTGCTCGGAAAAATCCCGCGATTTTGTCCAAAGTTGCACAATCAAGGGCAGGCGGATATTTTGCTGATTGGGTAATGGCCAGTCTACCTAAATATCTCACATATGAAACAACTGAAGATGTAGTAATTACAACCACTTTCGATCCAATCATGCAAAATATAGCTGAGGCGGCTGTCAAAAAAGTATTTAGAAATCAAGTTAGCCAGCACTCTAAAGCACAAGCTGCTATCATTATTATGTCTCCAAATGGCGCTGTAAGGGCAATGGTTGGAGGAAGAGAAGAAAGTGGCACTGGTTTATTTAATCGAGCAACGCAGGCACTAAGGCAGACTGGATCTTTGTTTAAACCAATTGTTTACGCTACCGCCTTAGAAATAGGGTATTCCCCAAATGATCTAGTCAATGACGAACAAATTACAATTAATTTGCCAGGTTCAAATTCTTGGACACCGAAAAATTATTCAAACACCTTTAGTGGAGAAGTTACATTAACCAAAGCATTTTCAGAGTCATTAAACATTCCAGCAATCAAAATTTCTGAAACTATTGGAAGAGAAAATGTTTCAGAACTAGGAAAAAAGTTCGGATTATTCTCAGATCCAAGTAACGGACCAGCAATAGCGCTAGGAACAGCTGAGGCCACCCTCCTTGATTTAGTTGGCGCGTACGCAACTATTTTAAATCAGGGTACCAAAGTCGAGCCATTTGGCTGGGAGAAGTTACAACTCAAAAAAAATAAAAATGAGCTTCTCATGGCTAAATCAGAAAAACCCAATATGAAAATAGTCAGCCCAGAAACAGCTCAGAATTTAATATTTATGATGTCAGAAGTGACAAAAAATGGAACGGGACAAAGAGCAAAGTTTCCGGATTGGGATGTGGCTGGAAAAACTGGCACATCACAGTCAGCGCGTGATGCTTGGTTTATAGGATTCTCAAAGAATTATGTTGCTGGTGTCTGGCTGGGATATGATGATAATACGCCGCTTCAAGGGGTAACTGGAGGGGGATTGCCCGCTGATATTTGGCGAACTGCTATGGAGGAAATCCACTCAAATCTAACACCAACACCACTTTTAGCAAGCGAACAATATTTGAATGTGGGTGGTAGTACTGGCAAGAAAATTGGAGAGAAAACTTCAATTGGAACAATTTTAGGAAAATTCTTTAATAATATACTTAAATCAAATTAAAACGAATTTTTCAAATCTTCCATAACCATCTCAATATCACCACGACGTTTATCCAACATTGCACCTATTTCAGTTCTTTCAGATAAAAGCATGTTTATCCCTTCGATGAACATATTAAAGAAAAGCAATTTGCCAGATTTATTTGACACCAAAAATGAAACTGTAAAAGGCTCCCATCCTGTGAGGTGTGCTAATGTTTCCACCTCAAAAAAACTTTTGATTGGACGAGATTTTTGAACGACAATTTTACCTCCAATAAACTCTCGAAACCGCCGACCATATTTATGAGAAACATAAACAGAGTAAATTTTTGTGAACCTTTCCATTTGCGGTTTTGAAAGGGATCTTGCGTCAGTCCCCAGAGCATATCGAGCAATTGTTGGCACATCAGCGTACAATTTGAAAATCTCTTCAAATTGTTTTACCATCATTTCCTCTGAATTTCCCGATGAAATCACACTATTTATATCGGCTACTAACTTTCCAACCAAGACTTCTGCATCTTTTGCATTATCCGCCAATACAAAATTGGACGAAGCAAAAGTTACTGCAAAAGTTGAAATGCTTACAAAATTTCGTCTCGTTAAAAAGCCGCTACTCATTAAACTCCTCGTATGGATCTGAGTAAGTTGCAGAAATTTCTGGGTTAAGCCGGAAACGTCGCCCTTGAAGATAGGCTAATTTGGTCTGTGAATAACTATCTGCACTCAAATACAATACATCATCTATGGTTGATCCCAGAGCTGCCCTAGTTCCTAAGACATTACCAATATTAGCCGCTGTGCGTAGACGAGATTGCCAAGGGCTCAAAGTAAAGCCTATAGGGTCAAATAGCATGTCCACAACTTTTCCAATGACATCTCTTTCAGTAGACGGACCTAAAAGGAGCACCTCAACATAGTCGCCTTCAGAAAAACCCCACTTATGCAAGGTTTCACCAAAATCTGTCCCTCGCGCATTTATTCCAAATTTTTCAGAGGGAACAAAAACCCCAGCAATTCCTATTGTCGAGTTTATAAAAAATTGGCCAGTAGTTTTGCTTGCATTGCCAATGTCACCTTGAAGTGTGTAATTTACAAAATCCTTTGGCAGTCCCCAATTTTCAGAAAAGTTCGATACAGCATTCCTAGACTTTTTACCTAAAATCTTTGCGTAGACATTAGAAGATGGCCTCAAAACTTTTTTATCAATGGCTTTATTAATTTCGTGACTCTTTCGATTAACATTTTCATAAGGATCATCATAATTCCCTAATTTGAAATTTGGTGAACAGGCAGACAAGAAGAATAATGGTAAAAGGAAGAAGAGTATCGGTTTGTACAAACGTTTCATAGTCCAACATATACATCCAAAAATGTTATAGTCTAGATCTTAGAATAAAATTTAGTTGTGCAATTCAGATTTTCATACCCACAAAAAATATTTATTAAAAATATAAAAAGAATGTATTTTTTGCTACTGTTTACTATATACTCAATAAAAATCTTTCACACTGGAAAATAGGATCTAAAATGACGGGAATTTATGAAAAAAAACTTGCTGAAGAAGGAATCACGTTACCAGATGCTCCCGCTCCTGCAGCCAATTACGTTCCCTATGTTCGGGTCGGTAACGTGCTGTATGTTTCAGGTCAAATCTCACAAAATTCGAGCGGCTTAATCCTTGGAAAACTAGGTGAAAATATGACAACGGATGAAGGTGCAGAGGCAGCAAAATCTTGCGCCATCAATCTCTTGGCTCAAGTTAAATCAGCCTGCGAAGGAGACCTAGATAAGTTGGTGCGTGTTATAAAACTTACTGGTTTTGTAAA
>CAYMIR010000026.1:0-12547 GCA_964390655.1 uncultured Marinovum sp. | reverse complement strand
GATCAAATAACAAGTAGTCTATAGAGTATTTAAAATCATTTTCGACCTTACCACGACGGCCATGCCATGTTTGACCATTTATGATTTTTACACTCGTCATTCTGCAGCTATTGCTAAAGTATCTTTGGCTAGAATGCTTCTAGCAACGTCTAACCCGGACGATAGCCCATCTTCATGAAACCCATTTTTCATCCAGGCACCAGAAAACCAAGTTTTGTTATGACCATTATTCAATGAAATATCTTTTTGAACATTAAGAACGCCTAGGTCATAAACCGGATGACGCATAGTTACTTGATCATGTATTTTATTTTGATCGATGTTGTGTGTTGAATTCAGCGTAACAAACAAAGGATCATCAAGCGGTATTGGCTGCAGAGAGTTCATCCAATATGTTAAATCTATTTTATCCGTGCTTTTATCTTTTCTTTCAGTATACACCCAACTAGACCAACATTTATATAGCTTTGGCATTACTCCTACATCAGAGTGTAGTACGACTTCATTGTCCTGATACTTTATGGAACCCAAATTTCGTTGTTCAATTTCAGAGGGATCCGATAATAAAGCCAAAGTGTCATCCGAATGGGTTGCAAAAACAACTTCGTCAAAAGTTTGGGGTTCACTGCAATATGTTTTAACAGCTACGCCCGTTGCATGACGGGTCACCGATGCAACCGGCGTATTGACCCGGATTTCTACCTGCTTCTGAACCAAAGCATTTTCAAGTCGAGAAACATATTCCCTTGATCCTCCCTTGACAGTATACCATTGATGCTGACCACTTCTACTGAGTAATGCGTGATTTTTGAAAAACTGAAGCATAGCGTAGGCAGGGAAATCTAAAATTTTTTCAGTTGGCGTTGACCAGATTGCGCCTGATAGAGGTAACAAATAGTAATCACGAAACCAATCACCGGTTTTAAGACGCTTCAAGAACTGCCCTATAGTCAATGACTCATCGTCGGCAACTGTCAAGCCGATCGTGTTAAACCTATTAATATCCCACACCATCTTGATAAACTTGGGATTTAAAAGGTTTTTTCGCTGCGCAAAAATCGCATCAAAATTTCTAAGTGCGTATTCAATTTTTCCATCCTTTAGGGAAGCGCCAAAACTCATATCGCTCTTGGCTATTGGAACATTTAGATCTGAAAATAATTGTGTAAGTTCTGGATAATTAGGGTAATTAAACACAATAAAGCCAGTATCGACTGGTTGTTGGCCACTCTTTCCGGAGAAAACTGTTCGAGCGTGACCACCTAAACGGTTTTCTGCTTCAAACAAAGTTACCTGATATGTATTGGAAAGTGCATATGCTGCTCCTAGCCCGGAAATTCCACCACCGACAACAGCAATTTTTTTGGGGCGGATAGGCATTTTTTGAAAAGTCATTATTTATTCCTATTTTGGATTAATACGCAGCTTGCTGAGTTCCGGATGAAAACTAAATTAAATTGATCCAAATTAATATTTGAAACGAATAACTTTATATGTTGCTTGAGACAAAAATACGCGCTTCGGACCACTCGATAAATTTCAGAGTGTGTGATATTGATTCTGAGACTATTGAAAGCAAAAAAAACGTGTCATCAGACAGCAACAGTAAACAAATTTGGGCAGAGCTACTTAAAAAAGTTGATATTTTGAAAGATACTTCGGCTTTTGAAGAACTGTTCAACCACTTTGCTCCACGAGTGAAGGCATTTTTAATGAAATCTGGTGCTGACCCCCAGATGGCAGAAGAGTGCAGTCAAGAGGTCATGGCAACGGTGTGGCGAAAGGCCCATTTATTCGATCCTTCGCGGGCCAGCGCATCTACGTGGATTTTCACGATTGCTCGCAACAAAAAAATTGATGCGATTAGAAAACAAAACAGACCAGAGCCAGAACAGCTTTATCCTGACCAGGATTATGAACCGGATCAAGAGTCGGTTGTAGAGCTTCAGCAGGAAACTGAACGACTTACGTCAGCTTTGGAAGAGTTGCCCGAAAAACAACGAGTGTTAGTAGAAAAGGCATACCTTGGAGAACTATCACATAGCGAAATAGCAGAAATAACAGGATTGCCCCTGGGAACAATTAAATCGCGCATTAGATTAGCCCTTGAAAAATTGCGCCATTCAATGATGTAGAGAGAGAAATATGAAAAAACACGACATTAAACACCATTTATCCAAGGAGTTGTTATTGGCATACTCCGCAGGTCAATTAGAAGAAGGATTTTCACTTGCAATTGCTACCCACATTTCGATGTGTGACCAATGCAGAGCAGAGTTAGAAAGCTTGGAAGCTATGGGCGGAGCAGTTTTTGAAAATTTGGAGCCTAATGAAATTGATGTAGACGCATTTGCTAAAACACTTGCACTAATAGATCAAACGCCCGAACAGGTACAAGCGAAGCCAAAAACATTGGAATTGCCCGAGCCGTTGGCCGACTATGTTGGGTGTGATTTGGATGATATAGACTGGCGACCAATCGGTATGGGTGTAAAGCAAAAAATATTAGTGAATTCCGAAAAAGTTTCTGCTCGTTTACTTTATATTCCTGCAGGCACAGCGGTTCCGGAGCACAGCCATCAGGGCAGAGAAATAACTTTGGTGCTTAAAGGGGCATTTAAAGATGAGATTGATTATTTTGGACCAGGCGACATCGAACTCGCTGATGGGGATACCCACCACACACCAGTCGCATCAGATGAAGAGGATTGCATCTGCCTAGCCGTAACTGACGCACCTTTGAAGTTTAATAAAATCATTCACAAAATTGCCCAGCCGTTTTTAAAGATTTAGATCTTAAAAGTTCAATTCTTTAGTTACGCTTTTGTGAATGACGGGATTGCCAGCTATTATGCCTTTGGAACTTCCGGCGTTGGAGTTATACACGATTTCATTTCCAACGCTATTGGTGACACTACCACCAGCTTCTGAAACCAAAAGATGTCCTGCACAGATATCCCATTCCCATGATCTACCTAAAGTGATCATGGCATCAAACGTTCCCTCAGCCACAAGAGCTAATCGATAAGCTAGCGATGGACGATACCTCTGCTTGAAAAGGGCAGAATTACCACTTTTCCAAATATTTTCCTCAAAAATTGATTTCTTAGTCAGTATTTCTGCACTTTTTAACTCACGGTTTTGCGATACAGCTATTTTGTCACCATTAAGGAATGCACCTTTGCCGACCGCTGCCGTATAAAGTAAATCCATTTTGGGTAGGTAAATTACTGCTGCCAAGGGTATACCATTTTCAACTACAGCCAAAGAATGGGCCCATGTCTCGTCGCCAGCAATAAAACTCCGTGTTCCATCTATGGGATCCACAATAAACACTTTTGTTTTTGTAAGGCGCGACGAGCCATCTTCCGTTTCTTCACTTAACCAGCCATATTGCGGTGAGCAATTTAAGAGAAATGTTTTCAAGAAATCATCAATTTCTAGGTCGGCCTCAGTGACAGGACCCGCTCCGGCTTCCTTATCCCAAGTTTTGTAGTTTTTATTAAAATATCCTAGTGCTATTTTGCCAGCCTGAAGTGCAGCTGTTTTTAAATTTTCAAGATCCTGCAATTGTCATTCCATCTATTAGAAGTGAAGGCACCACTCGAGAAATATATCGCCGAGCATCATTAGCAGGTATTACTTCCTTAAACATATCATTTAAGTTTCCTGCAATAGTGAGCTCAGATATAGGATATTGAACTTCTCCATTTTCAATCCAAAAGCCTGATGCCCCTCGCGAGTAATCACCATTATTTGGATTAATTGTTGAACCAATCAGCGATGTTACTAACACGCCGCAGTCCATATCTTTTAATAATTCTGACTGGGATTTAGTACCTTGTGTTAAAGAAATACTCCAATTACTGGGCACAGGAATACTCCCAATTCCCCTTGTCGCATTTCCAGTAGATTTCAGATCTAGTTTTCGGCTAGAAGATAAATCGGTTGTCCAATCACATAAGATACCATTATCGACTATTTTTCTTGTTTTGGTTCCCAAACCTTCAGCGTCAAATGGACGGCTACTACTAACTCGTCGCCTGTGTGGATCTTCTATAATTGAAAGATTTTCAGGCAAAATCACAGATCCCTTACTATTTAATAGCCAAGAAGTGCCCCGTGCTACTGAAGAACCGTTTGTTGCAGAAAGTAAGTGACCGATTAAAGATGATGATATGCGCTCATCAAATACTACTGGGTAAATACCAGTTTCAGGTTTACGGGCTTCGAGCCGAGATACGGCTCTCTTAGCTGCCAAGAAGCCTATTTCTTCTGGACTCCGTAAATCGCTTTTAAAGATGCGCACATCACCATCATAATCACGCTCAAGTCCTGCTTGTGATCTTGCAATTGCTACACACGAATTTGAAAAACTTGTTTTTGAATAACCACCGTTAAATCCATTAGTCGCACATAAATGAATTTCGGTTTTGCTATATCCTGTACTTGCGGCCTGAACCTGCTCCACAGATTTGTTCTGTAGAGCATAATATTCCGTCTCTTTTGCTATATTTTCCAATTCATCGGGTAGAGGTTCGTCCAGCTGGTCAGACAGTTCAAACTCATCTATATCCCAAAATCTAGCTAGTTGGGATTTATCTGCTAGACCACAGTACGGATCAACTGGTGCGGCTTTTGCCATATCAACTGCACGTTCAGCTATAAATTTAATTGAGGGATCTGATAAGTCTGATCCAGAAACGACGGCTTGCCTTTTCCCAATAAATACACGTAAGCCAAATTCCGTGCTCTCACTGCGTTCTATTTGTTCTAGAGTTTGCTTTCGTACTTCTACAGAAGTAGAAGTCGCATCAATTCCCAACACATCAGCTTCTTCCGCTCCCGCAAGTTTTGCATGCTCTAAAATTTTTTGGCAGGTTGTTTCTAACATATCTACCTTAAGCCTTTTTTTACTTTTTATTAAAAGATTTATATGGACGTTAATCTCTTATATTTGCATATAAATTATCGCAAACGCTGACCATTTGCGTAAATTTTACCTTTTTGATCTATCTCAAATTCTGACATTAAAACATCATCATCTACCACACGCATTATTAATGCTAACATCATCCTAGCACCCATTATGGTTTCGGATGGAAATAGTTGCATTTTTTCAAGCCTGTCTATAAATGCGTCAGATCCTTCTAACTTTACAGAACCATTTCCTATAGGCCTTGGGATGCCTTCAAAAGTTTCAAAATCTCCATTATCAAATTCAAAGCTCCCACTGGCTTCAATTTTTAACCCAAGGGCATCAAGGAAAAAATCCTTTAGCCTAAATTTTAAAATTTGACCAAACCCTAACGGATCCAGATTGTGATTTTCCATTATCGCGCCACTCGTCAAACCCTCCTCCAAAATAGTTGCACCATCGATTGCGAACTCTATGCTGCCAGGATCTTTTGGCATTAGATTTTCAGGATCAAACAGTCCCCACAAAGTATCAGAAAGTTTTAAGCCAGATAATTTGACCCCCAATCCAAACTCTTGTTCGCCAGTTTTAGCCAAAATTGGAATACTTGAAGTGACAGTAAATTCTTCGAAATCTAAATCAAAATTCAGTCCACTTGACGGCACATTAAGGTTAAGTAAAGATTTTTCATTATTTGACTGAATAAAAAATCCAGACTGAGAAATAGCACTGGTGAGGGAGGAAGGCCCCGTTCTGAAAGACATTATAACGGGACGCCCGCCAGGCGTAGTTGCATTTAAACTCAACTCGCTTTTCTCAAATCCAAAATTTGAGGTAGAAGAAAAGCCTTTTTCTAAAGCCAATACAAAATCTTCATCCATTGAAACGTTGGGTTCATTTGAAATCGAATTTGATTTTAATTGATCTACTACATACTGAAAATTCAATTCCATCGGAATGCTCTGCAACTTTACACCGCCTTTTATTAAAGCTCCCGACGCCGAAATCAGAGACTTGACTTCGGTTGTTGCGTTTTCAGATATTGCTATGGTTGAATTAATATCAGCTAATACCAACTCCATGTTTGATGAGAAGTCTGACGAGGGCAATCCATTATCAAGCAATTCAACCAAAACAAACCCAGCAGAAGAGGCCGAAATTTCATATAAAAACTTAAACGGCCTACCAGATACTTTAAATTCAAGCTGCCGTGCACGTACCAAGATATTAGCTTCAGTTTTATATCCAAACTCGTCCTCATTTAGATATTTAACATAGATCTCTTCCGGCAATCTAATGTAGATAAAACCATCTTCGTTTTTGGTTAAGTTCACAGAACTAATATCAAAGTTAATATCTGTTTGCACATCCACTTCAAAAGAAATCTGAACGTTTTTTATGCTTAAATCTGATCCAGCTGAGATCTCTTGCCCAATGACTTGGTAGCCACCCGTTTCCAATAATTTTTTAAAATTATCCCAGACTTCTCTACTACTCAATTCAGCATGAGCTAATAATGGAAGAAAAACCCAGATACAGCTTAAATAAATTAATCTGAAAATTTTATTGCGCATGCATCATCCAAATAAGTAATAATTTCGTCAATTGTATTTAGGGCTCTTTAACGTCAAGATAAACAATATATAGTGTAAATTTGAAATTTTTTCGTTTTTTTATGTGAGTCCACAACAATGGTAGATTTAAGTAGTAAAACAGTTCTAATCACAGGAGCAAGCCAAGGAATTGGAGAGGCTGCAGCAAAAACTTTTGTAGAAGCAGGCGCGAATGTCATGCTGACTGCACGGAGCTCAGATAAGTTAGAGAATATAAAAAGAAATTTGGGCGATCGTACTGAGTACTTTGCAGGCGATATCTCTGACCCAAATATTGTAAGTGAGTTGATAGATTGTTGCCATGCGCATTTTGGTGCTCTAGATATTTTGATAAATAATGCCGGGACAATTCAGCCTATTGGGCTTATCCACGAGATAAAACCAGAAGACTGGTCAAGTGTTATTGATACAAATCTCAAAAGTGTCTTCTATACAACAAACTCCGTTTTACCCAAAATGGTCAAAAACGGTGAGGGGACAATTTTAAATGTAAGCTCTGGAGCAGCGCATAATCCGCTGACAGGTTGGAGCCATTATTGTGCATCAAAAGCTGGTGCTGCAATGTTAACACAGTGTTTACACACTGAATATTTTGAATATGGAATTCGAGCAATAGGTCTTTCTCCTGGTACCGTTGCCACCCAAATGCAACTTGAAATAAAAGAGAGTGGTATCAATCAAGTTAGCCAATTAGATTGGAGCGCTCATATACCCGCACACTGGCCTGCGAAGGCTCTTTTGTGGATGTGTAGTTCAGAAGCAGATGAATTTGTTGGAAGAGAAATTTCACTGCGCGATGAGGTAATTCGTCGGAAAGTGAACCTAATTTGATTACTTTAAAAAAACACAAAAATGCTGTTTGGGAAATTACAATCAATCGCCCAGAAAAAGCTAACTCACTGTCCTCTAAGATGCTGGAAGAGCTATTAACTATTATTGAAAAAGCTAATAAAGCTAGGGGAGTGATCATAACTGGCCAAGGCAAAACCTTCAGTGCCGGTGCAGATTTGGGTGAAGTGAAATCTGGGTTAGCAACGTCACCAATTTGGGAAAAATTATCAAAAAATCTGAAGGAACTTAACTGCGTTACAATTGCCGCTTTGAATGGTACCGTTGCCGGAGGTGCTTTCGGAATGATTTTAGCATGCGATATTAGAATTTGCGTTCCGTCATCAAAATTTTTCTATCCTGTTATGAAAATGGGCTATTTGCCCCAACCTTCCGATCCAAAAAGGCTTATTGATCTGGTAGGTCCTGGTCGAGCAAAATTAATGCTATTTGCAGGTGAGAAATTAGACTCTGACAAGGCTTATGAATTTGGCTTAGTCGATGAAGTAATTATGGCAGAAAATTTGATAAGCCGAGCTCATGAGCTGCTCGCTACTTCTTTATCAGCGCGATCAGATCATATCGCAGGCATAAAGCGTTTGATGACTTAAGTTTTTCTTTTTTTGGGTACCTTAGATAAAAAATTTGCCGGCCTTTTAGCCACCCAATCAAAAAACTTTGAAAGCCTTGGATGCGCTTTAAGAGTTTCAATAGAGTTAAATTTTTTTGCTAATTCCCCCTCTGTAAGGGTAGCGTGAATTTCTTTGTGACAAATATGATGAACTAAAATAGTTGGACCATTCTTCCCTCCCTTAAGTTTTGGGATTAGATGATGAAGACTTTGCGGTACGTCTGGTGGTATCTCGCGCAAACACAATGGACAAACTGGTAAAAGCTTATCATTTTTATCCAAAAATTCCTCCTTTAAGTTAAGTTTGTATTTAAGATTACAAATGACTTTTTCGTAATATATAATAGCAATAAATGTCACGACAAATAAGGACGTTGAATGTGTGATGTACTAATTGTTGGTGGCGGTCCCGCAGGTTTAATGGCAGCCGATTATTTAAGTAAACTTAATTACAATATAACCATTGTTGACCAAATGCCTACAATGGGTAGAAAATTTTTGATGGCGGGAAAATCAGGACTGAACTTAACAAAAAATGAACCCTTTGAAAAATTTTTGAATAATTTCTCCGAAACAAGTCCACAGTTACTAAGTGCGCTAGAAAACTTCACACCTGATGACGTTCAAACTTGGGCAACGTCACTGGGCATCAACCTTTTCACAGGAAGCACTGGCCGAGTTTTTCCGACACATATGAAGGCATCGCCGTTACTAAGAGCTTGGCTTTTTCAACTGGACAAGAGAGGCGTTACCAGAAGACACAAAATGAAAGCCATTTCATTAAACAATATGTCACTACTTTTCAAAACTGAAAACGGGGAAGAAGAAATTTCTGCGAAAGCTATTTTGTTTGCCATGGGTGGAGCTAGCTGGCGACGTCTTGGGTCAGATGCTGGATGGCTTAAATGGTTAACCGACGTAAAAAGTGAAAAATTCTGTGCTTCAAACGTTGGCTTGAAAATTAATTGGAGCGAACACCTAAATAAATATTTTGGAGAACCGGTAAAGGCAATTACCTTAAGGTCTGGAAAAATAAAATCGCAAGGGGAAATTGTAATCACTCAAACCGGTATCGAGGGAGGCGGAATATATTCATTGTCGCCAGCTATCAGAAAAGGTGAAGAGGTTTTTTTAGATCTCCTACCAAATTGGAACGAAGACCAGCTAATTCATGCCCTTCAAAAACCGCTTACCAAAGTTAGTTGGTCCAACCACCTCAGAAAAGTATTTAATTTAAATAAAGTAAAACAAACACTTTTAAGAGAATTCTCCTCTAACTCTTTTTCTAAAGAACAACTTTTTGGCGACTTAAAAAGTCTCAGAATAACACATCAGGGGTTTGAAGAGATAGACAAAGCAATATCGACAGCTGGTGGGATAAACTTTGATCAACTTGATCATAATCTCATGCTATCAAAGAAGCCTGGCATCTTTTTCGCCGGAGAGATGCTTAATTGGGACGCTCCTACCGGTGGGTATTTAATTACTGCTGCTCTGGCTACTGGGCTTTGGTCAGCAAAAGGCATAGAAAAACTTCTTTTAGGAAATACTTTTAGTTAATCGCCTGACCGCAGGTCTATCATAGCACAAATTTATGTAATCATTAAAACGTCTATTTTCTAATGGGAATTTTGCTGAGCGGGCCCAACTGCCGCAATGTGCCAGAATAATGTCAGGAAGCATGAATTCATCCCCCATCAAGAATTTGCTTTCTTTTTCACTCATTATGCGATCAATATTTCTTTCAAATTCCCATTTTAGACTTGGCTTAATGGCATTAACGCGCCTCTCTTCAGGCAATATAAAACTGTGCCGTGCTGCTAACCAAAGAATCATATCTACTTCATCAATAATCCTAAAAACCATCGAGTCCTGGTATGCTCGCTCAATTGAACCACTTTGAAACGACAGTTTTTTGTGCTTATCGCCAAGGTAGGATACTATTGCAGAACTATCAGTAAGGACGTCCTTTCCATCTAACAGTACCGGAACTTTGCCTGATACATTAAATTTTAGTATTTCACTGCTACCTGGCTTGGCAGAAATATGCTCGTAGCATTCACCAATTTCTTCCAACATCCATAAAACGCGGAAGGCTCGGCTCTGTGCAATACCTAGTACTTTGTACAAACTTTTGTCCCTTTTTTCCAAGAAATATAAAATACTTTATCACAAATTATATATCCAAAAGTAAAATCAAAATTGAATTATCTGCAATTTGACATTTTAGAATCGAATAAACTTATGCTAAATATTGTGCTATGATTGTCGAGAAGCACAAAATACAGAATGTCCAACCTGTAATAAAACAACTAGATGAAGCAGCTATAAACCGCATAGCAGCAGGAGAGGTTATTGAAAGACCATCTTCGGCTATAAAAGAACTTATCGAAAACTCTATTGATGCAGGGGCAAAGAACATTGATGTTGACGTGGCAGACGGGGGCAAAACATTAATCCGAGTGATAGATGATGGCTGCGGAATGACGCCTGCCGACCTTCCCCTAGCTGTTTCGCGACATGCTACATCAAAATTAAATAGTAATGATTTATTTAATATTTCAACATTTGGATTTAGAGGCGAAGCCCTACCATCTTTGGGCGCTGTCAGCCGACTAAATATTAAAACAAAAGGAGTAAAAACTGAAGCTGCGGAACTTACAATAGATGCGGGTTTAGTCTCAAAAATTAAGCCAATCGCTTTAAACAAGGGGACCGTAATTGAATTGAGAGATTTATTTTACGCGACCCCAGCGAGATTAAAGTTCTTAAGGACAGACCGCACTGAACTTCAAGAGATAAATAAAATAATAAAAAGTTTATCTATCGCCTATCCATCCATTAGTTTTAAACTTAGAGATATTAGCAATAATAAAGACCGCTTATTATTTAATGTTGTATCGGAAAAAGGCGTGCCTGAAGAGGCTCTTAAACAAAGAATTTCCAGAGTTCTTGATCAATCCTTCATTGATAACTCTTGTATGGTCAAAGCTGACCGTGAAAACTTCAGATTATCTGGATTTGTCGCCCTTCCAACGTTTTCACGGGGGTCAACAAATCTTCAACATATCTATATAAATCAGCGTCCTGTAAAAGATAAAATACTGATCGGAGCCGTTAGAGCCGCGTACTCAGATTTTCTGGCAAAGGACAGATATCCAGCCGTCGTGCTGTTTTTGGAATGTCATCCTCAATTTGTTGACGTAAACGTCCACCCGTCTAAATTGGAAGTGCGTTTCAGAGAACCAGGCGTGGTTAGGGGCTTAGTTATTTCTGCTATTCGGTACGCGTTAGCTGAAGCTGGCCATCGATCATCTTCTACGATAGCAGGCGCTGCTTTGGGTGCCCTGCAGGCAAATAACACGTTTCCAAAATCTTTATATCAGATGGATCTTAATAAAAATGGTCCCGCAAAACTTTCTCTGAATAGGTTATTAGAAAGCCCCGAAACTAGTCAAATAGATCGTGTTATCGATCAGGAATTTGACGAATTAAAAGCTCCTAATGGCAGCTTTATTGATAACGATATAAAAGACCAAAAATCCTCACAATATCCACTTGGTGCAGCTCGGGGGCAGGTTCACGAAAATTATATAATTGCCCAAACGGAAGACAGTGTTGTTATTGTGGATCAGCACGCGGCACATGAAAGACTGGTTTACGAAAAATTAAAAAAGCAAATGGAAGCCAGCAGTGTAGTCCGACAAGTTCTTTTAATTCCTGAAATAATAGAACTGTCTAATTCTGATATTTCAATTTTAATAGACAAAAAAGAGCAGCTTCTTAAATATGGTTTGATACTCGAAGAGTTCGGTGAGAACGCGATCGTTATACGTGAAACACCAGCAATTTTGGGGGATTTTAATGTTGAATCATTAATTCTCGATATACTGGATGAATTATCAAACAGTGAAAACAGTGAAAAATTGCATGAACAAATAACTTCAATATTAAGTCGAAAAGCTTGCCATGGATCGATAAGATCAGGCCGTAGATTAAATCAAGAAGAAATGAATGCACTCCTAAGAGAAATGGAGATTACTCCTTACTCTGGTCAATGCAATCATGGCAGACCCACTTATATTGAATTGAAGCTTAAAGATATCGAGAGATTATTTGGAAGAACATGATGTACCTAAATCTCTCACCAACCCTGATCGTTCTAATTATGTGCATAGCCGTTTTGCTCATTTTAGTGTTTTATTTAATGTTACGTCCGCGATTCAATTCTGCAAATTCCCACAAGCCAGTTATCGATCACTTAAACATTGTTGGAGACAAAATTCAGAAGCTGAGTGAGGGTCAAGAGCGTCTCACAGGTGGATTACAAACTGTGTCGGAAGCTCAAGCTAAAGCACAACTATCTATGATCAATATGATGGAAGAAAGACTGGCAAAAGTCCAACTTCAGATGAACGAAAACCTATCCCACTCTTCACGAAGGACTGCACAATCACTTGGTGATCTTCAACAGCGCCTTAGCACTATAGATAAAGCGCAAGAAAAAATAACAAAATTATCTGGAGACGTTTTAAGTCTTCAGGATATTCTATCAAA
>CAYMIR010000025.1:0-12548 GCA_964390655.1 uncultured Marinovum sp. | reverse complement strand
AGCCTAACGCCGAGGCGGGCACGCAGGTTCCACAATAGTAGCCGAACATTTTATATTTAATCTGCTGTCTGAAAATGGCATGATGTGGATAATTTTTTCTGCTTTGCTAGCTGGTCTTGTTCGCGGGTTTTCTGGGTTTGGAACAGCAATGGTGTTTCTTCCAATTGCTAGCCAATATTTGACACCTTTTGAGGCAATAGCATCGCTGGCGATAATGGAATTTTTTGGAACTTTTGCAGTTATGCGAAAATCGTGGAGCGATGCTGACAAAGTGGACTTGGGGAGGTTAGTCGTGGGAATGACGATAGTGACGCCTTTCGCTTTATTACTTTTAGCTAAGGTTGGAGCTGACTTCTACAGATATAGCGTGTCAATTTTATCCTTAGTTCTTTTAGTTTTTATAGGTTTAGGTGTTCGGTATAAAGGAAAATTAAGCCCCTTTGTAATCTTTTCTGTCGGTGGTTTGGGTGGTTTGACCGGGGGTTTGACAGGCATCCCTGGTCCTCCAGTTATATTGCTGTATGTGGCCAGTTCTCATCCAATTTCAGTAATAAGAGCTAATAACCTTTTATTTTTGTATTTCTTTGACGTCTGTGTGGTGCTAATTTTTGCTATAAGCGGTGTTCTAACGTTAAAAATATTCCTACTTGGATCTATCTTGGCTATTCCTAACTTTTTTGGGAATTTTATTGGGGCCAAGTTATTTGATCCAGAAAAAACTAATCAGTATCGAATATTTGCTTATATAATAATAGCAATTGCTGCCATAAGTGGTCTTCCATTCTGGGACTAACCAGTTGAGTTGAATAGCCGGTGAATTTAATATGCAGGTTAATGAAGTTAAATATTTTGATGTAATCCCGATCGATAGTTATGGACCTGGGTTTTTTCGTGTTGGAGGTAAAATTTTTAAAAGTGGTATCGTTTGTTCAAGCTCGGGCGTGAGTTCCTGGGGTGGGTATAAAGACTTTAATAGTCTAAAAAATTTAGAAAATAAGATTGATGTTCTCTTTGTAGGTACCGGCCATGAAATTCGTCACATCCCTGGAGAATTTAGTAAAACAATTGAAAAAATGGGGTTAAACTTGGAGATTATGAGTACTCCTTCAGCATGCCGAACCTATAACGTGCTGCTTTCCGAAGGAAGGCGAATTGCTATTGCTGCGCTTACTGTTGAAGGGAGGTAAGAAAATTGGCTATTTCAATTGAATCCTTATCGGTATCTCGTGGTGGTGTTAATCTCCTTCAGGGCGTTGATATTGAATTGAAAAATGGACAGGCTGGCATTTTGCGAGGTCCTAACGGTGTTGGTAAAACAACTTTGCTCCGTGCATTAGCTGGCTTACAGCCGGTAGAATCTGGTACAATAAAATGCTCACTAGAAGATATTTGCTATTCTGGTCATGCTGATGGTGTAAAGCCTACTTTAACTGTTCAAGAAAATTTAGAATTTTGGGCGAATATTTTTGGCGCTCCTTCAATATCTGAGGTCGCTGAAAAATTTATGATAATTAATTTACTAAACTCTAAAGTAGGCAACCTATCGGCTGGTCAAAAAAGAAGAGTAGGACTTGCTAGGTTTGGATTGACAGGGCGCCAAATATGGTTGCTCGATGAGCCTACTGTTTCGTTGGATGAAGCTTCCGTTAAAATTTTTGGAAATATTATCAAAGATCATCTTTCGGAAGATGGCTGTGCATTAATCGCAACTCATATTGATTTAGGCTTGGAAAATAAGGCCCAAATAATTGATCTTTTGAAATACAAGGTAACTTCAGGCAAATTAAGCAATTCAAACGAGGCTTTCCTATGATTGCCTTGATTATTCGCGACTTAAGAATTTCTGTTCGGGCAGGAGGGGGCTTTGGCCTAAGCCTAGCTTTTTTTTTCATAATCGTTATTTTTTTTCCATTTGCTATAGGCCCTGATCTAGATTTATTATCAAAAGTAGCTCCAGGGACGCTGTGGGTAGGAGCTCTCTTGGCCTGCCTTTTGTCTCTTGAGCGTATATTCGCGTTAGACTTTGAAGACGGAACTTTGGATTTATTGGCAACTTCATCTCTACCATTAGAGAGCGTTGTAATTTCCAAAGCTCTTGTCCATTGGCTAACCACCGGTCTACCCCTAGTTCTTTTAACACCCTTTCTTGGTATTTTGCTTGGTTTGCAAAACAGTAATATTATTTTCTTAATTATTTCTTTAGTGTTTGGGACACCAGCATTGAGTATAATAGGAACATTTGGAGCCGCCTTAACAGCGGGAATGAAACGAGGCGGACTTTTGTTATCAATTTTGGTTTTGCCTCTTTACATTCCCACCTTAATTTTTGGAGCGGAAGCGGCTAGAAGGGGTATTCAAGGTTTTGAAACACAGAACTCTATACTATTGCTATTGGGCGTTAGCTTGTTAAGCTGGGCTATATTGCCTTTTGCGGCTGCTAGCGTCCTCAGAATTAATTTGCGTTAAAGGGTGAAAATGTCTTTTTGGGAATATGCTAATCCAGTAAAATTTCTTAATTTGTCAGGTGCTCTTCTGCCTTATTTCAGTATTTTTGCGGCTATTACAATTATTGCTGGAATAAGCTGGGGATTTTTCTTTACGCCAGATGACTATAAGCAAGGCGCGACTGTGAAAATATTATATGTACATGTACCGTCTGCCTTTGTGGCTATTAATGCTTGGTTTATGATGCTTGTTGCTTCTATTATTTGGTTAGTCAGAAGACACCATGTCAGTGCTCTTGCCGCAAAAGCGGCTGCACCTATAGGTATCGCGATGACAATTATAGGCTTATTAACCGGCGCACTTTGGGGTCAGCCTATGTGGGGCACTTGGTGGGAATGGGATCCCAAGTTGACCTCCTTTTTAATTCTATTTTTGTTTTACTTAGGCTACATAATTCTTTGGGCAGCTGTCGAAGATCCGGATACTGCTGCAGATCTAACCTCCATATTATGTATTGTGGGATCTGTCTTTGCAGTTTTATCACGGTACGCTACTAATTTTTGGAACCAAGGTTTGCATCAAGATGCATCACTGTCGATTGATAAAGAAGAACATGTGGCCGATGTTTTCTATTATCCTTTAATAGTAGTCATGGCTGGATTTGTTCTACTTTTCGTTGCACTGGTTTTACTTAATACAAGGTCAGAAATAATGAAAAGGAGAGCGGGTGCTGTAATGGCCCGAAGTAGGATGTAAATGCCGGATTTAGGTAAATATGCTTTTCACGTGTTAGCCTCTTATGGGGCGACAGGCCTAGTGATTTTGGTGGTAATTATTTGGTCTTATCTGAAACATGAGCGCGCTCGAAAAACTTTATTAAGTATTGAGGAAAAAGTTAATGAAAAATAAGCGTTTTCCGCCGCTTATTATTTTACCGCCCCTTATTTTTTTGGGCTTAGCAATTCTCTTCATCTTAGGCGTTAAAAGAGAAAACCCAAATAATCTACCATCAGTATTTATTAACAAACCTGCTCCGGCAATTACAGAAAATCCCTTGAAGAGTTTTACTTCCGTATCACTTGATGAAATAAAAAGTCCAAACATTAAGCTTGTTAATTTTTGGGCAAGCTGGTGTCCACCGTGTAGAGCAGAGCACCCTAAACTGTTGGAGCTTTCTGAGCAGGGAATTCAGATAATTGGTATAAATTTTAACGATAACGAAGATAATGCTAGCTTATATTTAAAAGAAAGCGGTAACCCTTTTATAAGCATAGCTTTTGACCCAACAGGTAAAACCGCAATTGATTGGGGTGTGACTGCTCCACCAGAAACCTTTATTATAAACAGTGAGGGCGTAGTTATTTTTCGTTTTGCAGGTCCATTAGTTGGAACTGATTATGAAAATAGGTTCGCGCCCGTGCTGAACGACGCCTTGCAAGAATAGTTATTAAACTTTGATTTTGCTGGTCTAATGAAACTAATAGTGGGCAGATAAAGTGTCCAAAGAACTCTTTTTAGGTGGTTGAAATTTAGTTAAATCAATACCAACGACAGCCTGCTTATATTCTTCAATATCCGGAGTTCTGCCTAAAATCGCGGATAAAACAACTACAGGCGTTGATGCAAGCAATGACTCACCAGCTTTACTATCGGTGTCTTCAACAACTCGGCCCTTAAAAAGTCTTGTAGATGTTGCAAGTACAGTATCACCCTTCGCAGCTTTTTCTTGGTTGCCCATGCAAAGATTGCAACCTGGTCTTTCTAGATAAAGAATATTTTCGTACTCCGTTCTGGCCCTAGTTTTGGGATTTTCATCACTAAATTCATAACCTGAATATTTTTGTAAAATATCCCAATCGCCTTCATCCTTAAGTTCCTCAACAATGTTATATGTTGGCGCGGCAACAACAAGCGGTGCTTTAAAGTCAACTTTGCCGTTCTTTTTCTCCAGATTCCTTAACATTTGAGCTACGACTTTAATATCGCCTTTATGCACCATACATGAACCAACAAAACCCAGATCAACTTTCTTTTCTGCATTATAAAATGAAACAGGACGGATCGTATCGTGAGTATATCTTCTCGAAATATCAATATTATTCACGTCAGGGTCAGCAATCATTGGCTCGTTAATTAAATCTAAATCTACTACAACCTCTGCAAAATACTTTGCATTATTGTCTGGTTTTAGTGCAGGTTTCTCGCCGCTCCGAATTTCGTTAATGCGGTTTTGGGCAATATTTATAAGACCACTTAACATACTCGCATTATTTTCCATTCCCTTTTCAATCATAATTTTTATTCTATCACGCGCTATTTCCAGAGATTTGATTAGCGTTGTATCTTCCGAGATACATATGGAAGCTTTTGCTTTCATTTCAGCAGTCCAGTCGGTGAAAGTGAATGCCTGGTCTGCAAGAAGAGTTCCGATGTGCACTTCTATTACTCTTCCTTGAAATACATTATCACCAAATTGCTTCAACATCTGAGCTTGCGTGGCGTGTACGACATCTCTGAAGTCCATATGATCTGCCATCGAACCTTTAAAAGTGACTTTTACTGTTTCAGGAATTGGCATTGTGGCTTCACCAGTAGCCAAAGCCAGCGCGACTGTCCCTGAGTCCGCGCCAAAAGCTACTCCTTTTGACATTCTGGTGTGTGAATCGCCGCCTATAATAATAGCCCAGTCATCCACAGTGAGGTCGTTTAAAACTTTATGGATTACGTCTGTCATAGGGTGGTATACGCCTTTAGGGTCTCGACCAGTGACAAGGCCAAAATCATGCATGAAACTCATGAGTTTTGGTGTGTTCTCCTGTGCTTTAATATCCCACACAGACGCTGTATGACATCCAGATTGATAAGCACCATCCACGCTAGGCGCTAATACCGTTGCAGCCATGGCTTCAAGTTCTTGGGCAGTCATTAGCCCGGTGGTATCTTGTGATCCAACTATATTTACCTTAACTCGGACATCGGAACCTGCATGTAAGAACCTATCCCCTTTGACACCTTGAGCATTCGCGTTGAAAATCTTTTCGACGGCAGTCATACCTTGTTTTGGGTGAGTTACTTCGCGAGCTTTTGCATAAGATGATTTAAGTTCTAAGCCTAGTGCCTCGCAGGCAAGACTTTGGAGCTTTTTCCCAAACACAATTGAATAAGAGCTACCAGCTTTCATAAATTCCATCTTTTGTGGCGTGAAAGAAGATGATAAATCTACAAGCTCTTCCTCTCCGGACGCACTCAGCAACTTTTTCCTTTTCACATCTATTTTTAGAAGCGTTCCTGAGTCCACGGAATACCTTTGTTCCAGTATTGGTGTATCATCATTGTTGAGTATAGGTTTCCCATCTTGATCGATTTTTTTGACCCAATTCTTTAAATCAACTCCAATTCCACCTGTAACACCAACAGTCGTTAAAAAAATTGGTGAAACACCATTCGTTCCAGCAACTATTGGAGCTGAGTTAACGAACGGTACAAAGGGGCTTGACTGCTTTCCTGTCCAAAGGGCCACATTATTAATTCCAGACATTCTTGAGGATCCCACGCCCATAGTACCTTTCTCAGCAACAAGCATAATGCGTCGATCTGGATGCTTCAGTTTAAGTTCTTCAATTTCCTTTTGCGCACGCTCAGAAATAAAACATTTTCCATGAAGCTCGCGATCTGCTCTTGAATGTGCTTGGTTGCCTGGAGACAGTAAATCTGTGGATATATCTCCCTCGCCAGCAACATATGTCACTATTTCAATTTCGTCCTCTATTTCCGGAAGTTCTGTAAAAAACTCAGCTTTTGAATAACTTATTAAAATATCTTCCGCTATGGAGTTGTTATCCCGATAAGCTGATATTAACCTTTTAGTATCAGCTTCATAAAGAAAGACTTGAGTCTTAAGCACTTCCGCCGCTTTTTTTGAATTTACTCTTTCTGAGCTCAAAGCTAGGTCGATTAACACCTTTATCGATGGGCCGCCCCTCATATGCGATAGTAACTCAAAAGCCCTATCTACAGATATTTCGTCAATTTTATAAATATCATTAATGATTTGCTTCAAAAACTCTGCTTTTTCTTTAGCTGCTTTTGTTGTGCCGGGCAGCATGTTAAAAATAAGAAAGTCGACGCATTGGTCATGATGTGTGCTATTTTTGGCTTTCACGTGAGCAATTATTTCGCGCGCTAAATCACCACTATCGATAGGCTTTGCATTCAATCCTTGCTTTTTTCTCGTTGTTATTTCTTCAAGATATTCTTCGAACAAATTCATTGTTAATGTAGCCTAATAATTTGTGATTTAATTAATTGTATACAATAGTACACTATTCAATTTCTAAGCGCAAGCTTTGTTGGGGTGAGTTTTAAAAACCTTTAGTCCGAAAAGACCCTTTGGAAAATCGTATCTACATGTTTTGTATGATAACCAAGATCAAATTTTTCATCAATTTCACCTTTTGTTAATGCCTTTGAGACTTCTGGATCATTGATAAGTTCTGTTTTGAAATCTTTTCCTTCTTCCCAAACTTTCATTGCGTTTCTTTGTACCAGTTTATATGCATCCTCGCGACTAAGTCCGGCTTGCGTTAAGGCAAGAAGAACACGCTGAGACATAATCAATCCCCGAAATTTATTCATATTTTTTATCATATTATCGGGGTACACCACTAATTTCTTAATCACAGACGTTAAGCGGGCTAAGGCAAAATCTAAAGTTACTGTAGCATCGGGGCCTATATTTCTTTCTACAGAACTGTGACTGATATCCCGCTCATGCCATAGAGTAACATTCTCCATTGCTGGTATAACTACCATTCTAACAAGACGCGAAAGACCTGTCAGGTTTTCAGTTAAAACTGGATTTCTTTTGTGTGGCATTGCTGAAGAGCCTTTTTGACCCTTTGAAAAATATTCCTCAGCTTCTAAAACCTCGGTTCTTTGCATATGCCTAATTTCTGTTGCAATGTTTTCGATAGAGCTAGCAATAACTCCCAAAGTGGCAAAGAATGCTGCGTGCCTATCTCGTGGTATAACTTGCGTGGATATCGGTTCAGGATTGAGTTCCAACTTTTCACACACGTATTCTTCAATGAAAGGGTCAATATTTGCAAATGTACCGACTGCACCAGAAATGGCGCCAGTTGCTATTTCATTTTTTGCTGTTTCTAAACGACCCTTGTTTCTTTTCATTTCTGCGTAAAATCTGGCAAAAGTAAGCCCCATAGTGGTCGGCTCGGCGTGTATGCCGTGGCTTCTTCCTATTCTAACGGTCATCTTGTGCTCTTCAGCTCGCATTTTTAGTGCGCCAAGAAGATCGTCAAGGTTTTGCAATAGGAGGTCGCTTGCCCGAACTAATTGAATATTTAAACAAGTATCTAGCACGTCAGAACTTGTCATTCCTTGATGCACAAAACGAGCTTCCTCATTTCCGATGTGCTCAGCTAAGTGAGTTAAGAATGCAATCACATCGTGCTTTGTTGTCGCTTCAATCTCATCAATTCGAGAAACATCAAATTCGACATCTTTGGCTTTCCATACTGCTTTTGCATTTTCAGCCGGTATTATTCCTATTTTGGCCATTGCATCGCATGCATGTGCCTCAATTTCGTACCATATTTTAAACTTCGTGCTTGGTGACCATATATCAACCATTTCGGGGCGCGAGTAACGTGGTATCATTTGCCAATCCTTTTGGAATTAGTTCCAAAATTGATGTACTCGGCTATTTACAAAACGGCAAGGGTAGGGTGCTAGTGTTTTTAGATAAACTCAAAAGTTTCCCATTAAAAGTGGGTCAAATGGATATTTTGTGAGGTTTTCATATCCACTTTCCGTTATGAGAACTTGGTCTTCTAACTTGATAGAAAAGTCGCCATTTTCAGGGCTAACCAATGCTTCAACACATAGTACCATTCCCGGCTCAAGTACGTAGTCATATGCGCCTTCTACAAACTTATCGGGATAAGCAATTAAGGGCCACTCATCGCATAATCCAACACCATGCATTAAACATCCGTATTTGCCCTTCTGAAAATTTTCATCCAGTTTGTGTGATTTAAAAGTAAGATCGCGCATATGAATCCCGGGGCTCAAAAGTTCCATATTCGTCATTATATGTTCATGTGCGTGTTGCATGGCATAAATCATATCTGGACGCGGAGGCCGGTCGCCAATCCACCATGTTCGGCTAATATCAACACAAATTCCATAGGAGCCTACAAGATCAGTATCAAAGGCAACTATTTCGTTATTCTGAACTATTCGGGGCCCGCATTCTTGAAACCATGGATTAGTTCTAGGGCCAGACGCTAGCAAACGCGTTTCAATCCACTCTCCCCCCCTTTTAATGTTTTCTGCGTGTAAGACAGCCCAAATGTCATCTTCGCTCGTATTTCCTTTTGGGACTTCCGATCTGGCTTCTTTTTCCATTATAGCGACGGCATTTTCGCAGGCCGCAGAGGCGCATCGCATCGCTAAAATTTCATCCTCTCCCTTAACAGATCTACATTTTTCTGTAACTTCTTCACCTTCCATGATCTCAAAGCCCTGTGCTTCTAAGGAACGCAAGCCGTGCAGCATAATTTTGTCTACAGCGAGTCTCATGTTTGATTGCGAGTGTTCTGCAATTAAAGTTCTTACTTCATTTGAAAACTTATCTGCCGCAATATCAATTTTATCTCCTCTATCAAAATAAAATAGATCTGCCCCGGACCTTTGCTCTTTAACTAAAGGATTAAATTCGCTCAAAAATGGTGAATTTTTATAGTCCCAGATCACCATGTAACCGTCGCTACAAAGTAAAACTGCTCTGAAAGGATTGTGGGTATTCCAAAGCTGCATGTTTGTACTGTCCGTAGCATATCTAATATTTAATGGGTCAAACAAAAGTAACCCGCCGTATCCCCTTCGCACTACGTGATCAGTTAATCTCTTCCATCTGTATTCTCGCATGCGAGGCAAATCTGGTAATAATAGTCCTGATTTTTGCCATTCCCTATAGGCCAGTTTGGTGGGGCCAATTTCAACTCTGTCCTTATTATTTGGTGTTTTATCGCCCAAAGTTGCACCCTGGGATGGGTCTATCTTCCGATTTTCTCGAAAATGATTATTCAATTTAGGCTCCACTATTTCCTTGAGATTTACCTAAAGTTTCGATTATGTCAGGCCTAAAACCGACAGTCTTAATTGTCGTTATTTACCAGCAAATCAGTAAAAGGATGCAGATTGATATTCCAAAAAAAAATCCCTTACGACACAACATGTCCCAATTTGCCCGGTACTAGACCAGTTTCTCCAGATGAGTGGATTATATGTGACGATGCATTTTCGCAGCAAATGGCTTTGAGGGATCAACTTATTGAGACAAAAAAAGATAAAGTTTTAGCGATCTCTGATGAGGCAAAAGAGGCGGCCGTTGAATTGTTAAAAATGACATTAGATTTTTGTGTCTCAAAGTTGGGTTATAAAAGAAATTTTAATAAGATAATCAGGCCTGATAAGGTTTCTGTTGAAATTGATTTAAATGAGCCCATGACTGTTCTTGGGCGACTTGTTCAGAATGATTTTTGTATTTTGCAAAAGATGGACGATGAACACGTGCTGACTGCAGCAGCTCTTTGTTTTCCTGCTAGTTGGTCGCTGGAGGAAAAATTTCTTAAGCCACTTATTGATATACATGTTCCAGTAAAAGCATATGATGATAATATCGCCAAAAGAGTTCAACGACTATTTGATGGTCTGCAAATAAACCGTCCAGTTTGGCGGTTTAACGCGCTGTATTATGAAGATCCAAATCTTTTTCAACCAAGAAGCGTTAATCAGCCTCGAAGAAAACCCGCACCCAATAAAGTTAAATATTTCCGATCTGAGAGACAAACTATAATTAAGTTGCCCCAAAGTGGCGCAATAATCTTTGGCATCCATACATTTGTAGTACGTGCCTAAAGGTTGAAAAACTAACTCCATTAAAAAAAACGCTCCAAAACAATTTGGAGCATTTTTTGTTCTCATGAATAAGCTGTTAACAGCTGTAATACATTCCATACTCAACTGGATGCGGAGTATGTTCGTATGTCTCAATTTCTTCTATTTTGAGTTCAATGTAGCCCTCTATTTGGTCCTTCGTAAAAACGTCTCCAGCAAGTAAGTATTCATGATCAGCTTCAAGGCACTCAATTGCTTCACGAAGACTTCCACAAACTGTTGGAATATCTGCAAGCTCCTCTGCAGGCAGATCATACAGATTTTTGTCCATTGCCTCGCCAGGGTCAATTTTATTTTTGATACCGTCAAGCCCAGCCATCATTAGAGCAGAAAAGCACAGATACGGATTGGAGGATGGATCTGGAAAACGAGCTTCTACTCTTTTTGCTTTTGGTGACTCTGTCCATGGGATACGTACACATCCTGATCTATTTCTTGCTGAGTAAGCTCTTAAAACAGGAGCCTCAAAGCCCGGAATGAGCCTTTTGTAAGAGTTGGTTGATGGGTTAGTAAATGCATTCAGAGACTTAGCATGTTTCAAAATACCACCGATAAACCATAAAGCTTCATCCGATAGGTCAGCATACTTATCTCCAGCAAAAAGTGGCTTTCCATCTTTCCAAATGGACATATTACAATGCATACCGGTACCATTATCGCCCGCAATCGGTTTCGGCATGAACGTAGCAGACTTACCATATGCTTGAGCCACATTATGGATCACATATTTAAACTTTTGTAACTCGTCCCCTTGCTTTGTAAGACTTGAAAAGATTAGACCCAGTTCATGCTGGCACGAAGCAACCTCGTGGTGGTGCTTATCAACCGACATTCCCAGCCTTTTCATTGTTGATAGCATTTCAGAACGAATATCCTGACCATCATCAATAGGATTTACCGGGAAGTAGCCACCTTTCACTCCAGGCCTATGGCCTGTATTTCCAATTTCATAGTCCGTGTCAGTATTCCAAGATGCATCCAGGGCATCCACTTCAAAGGAAACTTTGTTCATTGAATTTGAAAAGCGGACATCGTCGAATAAGAAAAACTCTGCTTCAGGTCCGACAAAAAACGTATCTCCAATTCCTGATGATTTGAGATAGGCCTCTGCCTTCATCGCAGTTCCTCTAGGGTCTCTGTTATATGCTTCGCCAGTATCTGGCTCTACCACATAGCAATGTACGCAAATTGTTTTCTCCGCATAAAAAGGATCGATGTAGGCGCTATCTATATCCATCATCAATTTCATGTCGGATGCTTCTATAGATTTCCAACCAGCGATAGATGAGCCGTCAAACATAAAGCCTTCTTCGATAAAGTCAGAATCCACCTGGTCAGACATAACCGTTACGTGTTGTAACTTTCCACGCGGGTCAGTGAACCTTATATCAACGTATTCAGCATCTTCGTCTGCTATTAGTTTGAGCAATTTCTCTGCGCTCATTTTGTTTCCTTCCCAATTTTCTTTAAAGTGCTTCAGAGCCGCTTTCGCCGGTTCTAATGCGGATTGCTTGTTCGATAGTACTGACAAAAATCTTTCCATCGCCTATTTTGTCAGTTTTAGCCGCATCAATAATTGCCGCAATTGCTGGCTCAACTTGATCATCATCGAGAGCGACTTCAATTTTTACTTTGGGTAAAAAATCCACCACATATTCCGCTCCACGATAAAGTTCAGTATGACCTTTTTGGCGACCAAATCCCTTAACTTCTATTACCGATAATCCCTGAATACCAATTTCCTGCAGCGCTTCTTTTACTTCATCCAGTTTGAATGGCTTGATGATAGCTTCGATCTTTTTCATGGCTGTCTCTCCTTACCATCACGCATCCCGTGATAATCGTTTGATTATGATAATTTACAGTGTCATCAGGGTAATTATAAGCAATCGAGAGCCAAGCCGATGCTTATAAATCTAATTTTTAACCAATTTGCTTAAAAAATAAGCATTTTGCAAAGATTTTATAAATACTTTTCCCAGAAATTTTTTTAAAAAATTCGTTTTTGCTCTCGAATCCTCAATATCCTTTTGATAAGGACACTGCAGATACTTTTGTATTTTTACAAGCGGGTGTGGCGAAATTGGTAGACGCACCAGATTTAGGTTCTGGCGCCGCAAGGC
>CAYMIR010000024.1:9297-12727 GCA_964390655.1 uncultured Marinovum sp. | reverse complement strand
AGAACCAATTGTTTGTGCTCGAAGTGGCTCAGAAATTGACCATCCCACTTTACGGCGTGGATCTAATGATCCAAATGGATCTTGGAATACAATTTGAAACTCAGATCGCAAAGATCTGAGCTTTTTTTGGCTAATCTTATTTATATCATTACCTATTACTGAAACCTTACCAGTATCAGGTTTTTCAAACCCCATAATTAGTCGAGCAATGGTAGACTTACCCGACCCAGATTCCCCAACAATGCCTAGTGTTTGACCATTTTCCAACGTGAATTGTACTTTATTAACTGCAGTTAACAAGCAGCGTCTTTCGAAAAGATTTTTGCGCGGTAATTTATATGATTTACTAAGGTCAATTACTTTGAGTAATGGCACATGCTTTTCGTCATTAGTTTCTAAATTTTGATTTTTTGCGTCGGGTAAAAAACTAGGTGAGCTGTGAGATATGACAGTCGACTTTCCTTCATTCGAATGGAAAATATCTTCCATCATTATTAATCGCGGTCGTTTCCCTTCTGAATCTTTAAATTTAGGCTCCAAATTTGGTCGAGCGGCAATTAAACCTTTTGTATAAGCGTGTTGCGGGTTGCTTAGTATTTTATTTGTGGGCCCTTTTTCTAATATTTCGCCTTTGAACATTACAGCCAAATATTGGGTGGTTCTAGCAACTGCATTTAAGTCGTGACTTATGAAAACTAAGGCCATATTTCGGTTCTTAGATAGAGAAACCAATAAATTAGTGATTTGAAGAGCCGTGTTAGAGTCTAGTGCCGAAGTTGGCTCGTCTGCTATTAATATGTCAGGATCACAAGAGAGTGCCAAAGCTATCAAAACTCGCTGACGCTGCCCGCCGGAGAGTTCATGAGGAAATTGATTTATTTTGATTTCAACTTCTGGTAATCCCACCTCCTCAAGTAATCTAAGTGCTTTTTTTTTCGAATTTGGGTAACTAATTTTCTGGTGAATTCTGATAGGTTCAGAGAGTATGTCTCCTATACGTTTTATCGGATTTAATGCGCTCATGGGTTCTTGGAAAACCATGGCAATTCTGTGCAATCGGAGTTTTGTCCACTCATCTTCCGATGCATTGAGCATATTTAGATTGTTTATCTTTAATATACCGGAGTTTATTGCTGGATCTGGTGTAATACCTAATAAGCTTAAACCAAGCATTGTTTTGCCACTACCGCTCTCGCCTACGAGCCCCAAACGTTGGCCCGCTTTTACTTCAAGATTAATGTTTTTGAGTGCTTTAACTTTGGGCAATTTTACAGTAAGGTTTTCGATATAAATCATCTATCTGTCCCCTTGCAACCGTGGGTCAGTAATATCCCGCAATCCGTCGCCTAATAAGCCAAACCCAATGACAGCAATTATTATGCAAATACCTGGATAAATTGCTAATTCCGGCGCTAAATACATAAGTGTTTGAGCTTCGGATAGCATTCGGCCCCAAGAGGGTTGAGGCGGTTGTGCACCAAGCCCTAGATACGAAAGCGCCGCTTCAGCTAGAATTGCGACTGCAAATTCAATAGTAGCTTGAACGATTATGGGTGCCATAATGTTAGGTAGGATATGATCTATCGATATTTTGAACTTTGTGAGTCCAGAAGCTTTGGAAGCAGCAACATATTCTCTTTGCCAAATTTGATTAGCACTACCTCGTGATACTCTGGCGAAGATAGGTATATTAATGAAAGCTATTGCAATAATCGCATTGTTAAGCGACGGTCCTAATGAGGCGGCAAGCATAATTGCAAAAAGCAAGGCTGGAAACGCAAACCCTAAGTCTGCCAATCTCATAATTATATCTTCTACCACCCCACCGATAGCCGAAGCCGTTAAGCCTAGGAAAGTTCCGATTGCGCCACCAAAAAAAACTGCCAAAAGTGCAACCTGCACAGAGTTTTGAGCAGCGACCATTAATTGTGAAACTACATCTCTTCCTAACTGATCAGTCCCAAGCCAGTAAAGCATGCTAGGTTCAGCAAATTTCATAGATATATTTAATTCGCTATGGCTGTGAGGCGTCCAAAATAAAGAAACTACAGCAGCGGTCAAAACGAAAATAATCATTATTGAACCAATTACAAAGTTTAATGGAAATCGCATATTTAAGCTCGATCTTTCAGTCTGGGATCAATCACAGAGTAGGTAATATCAACTATAAAGTTTGCGATTATAACAATGGCAGCAAAGAGCATAACCAAGGCCTGCACAGTGGGTAGGTCACGATTTGAAATAGATTGAAATATCAATTTACCTAAACCTGGCAAATAAAAAACATTCTCAATCACAATTGTTCCCGTAACTAGAGCTGCGAACTGCATACCAATGATAGTCACTATTGGAATTAAAGCATTGGGGAGTGTGTGTCGCCAGAGTATTCGACTTCGATGAAAACCGCTTGCTCGAGCAGTACGTATATAATCTTGACGCATTACTTCAAGCATAGATGAGCGAGTAACACGTGCTAACACTGCTGATTGGACGAGCGACAGAGCTAAAGTAGGCAAGATCAAGGAACGTATCGCATCTGTAGGGTTTTCCCAGCCCGGAAAACCTCCAGGCGGCAGCCAGCGCAGCTTTACTGCAAATAGTAGAACCAAAAGGATAGAGAGCCAAAATGCGGGTAGTGCAATACCTAGCTGGCTTATTACCATAACGCCCCAATCTCCATAACGCTTATGATTTGCTGCAGCAAAGACACCGAGAACAAAGGCTAATAACACGGTACAAGTCATTCCTGAAATCGCGAGTGAAACCGTAAGAGGCAAACGTTCAATTATTAAATCTGAGACGGGAACGGAAAATGAATGGCTAATTCCAAAATTTCCTGTCAGAGCATGGCCTATCCACAAGAAGTATCGTTTAGTTAATGGCTCATTGAGTCCTAGCCTTTGCCTTAAGGCTTCCAAAGCGTCTTCAGTTGCATCAAGCCCCAAAATAGTGAGGGCAGGATCCCCTGGCAGCACATTCATAGCTGCAAAAACAATTATCGAGACGGCAAAAAGTGTTACTAAAAAGTTTACTAAGCGCCGCAAGAAAAATAAGATCATTTGACTTTATGTTACCGACATATCTGTGATTAAGCAGCCTAGGAAATTAGACCTAGACTGCCAGATCTGTTACTTCACTGATACAGCTTGTAGTGGCTGGTAAAGAACAGGTGCAGATTTCCAGAAACCTTTTATCCCATTTTTAAAGATACCAAGTTTTGGAAGTTGAAACAAAAAACCATGCACGGCCTTGTCAGTTAGATAACGCTGAGCCTGCTTAACAAGTTCACTGCGCTTTTCTGGATCGGCTTCTCCGACAATTTGCGCATACAAATCGTTATATGCTGGATCATCGAAACCATAAAAGTATTTGGGGCCGCGTGCAAAGTTTCCAAGATCATTGGGGCTGGTGTGTGCAATAATTGTCATAT
>CAYMIR010000024.1:0-9197 GCA_964390655.1 uncultured Marinovum sp. | reverse complement strand
GCTGAAATTTCTTCTATTGGTTTGAATATTTTCTTGGTTGGGTTGACGCTGTCCTCAGACATAGCCCGTTCAAAAGAAAATAATACATCTTCACTATCAAAGGCAGAACCGTCATGATATTTAACGTTCTTACGAAGATTGAAAGTATATTCCAACCCATCTGGGGAGACCTGCCAATCAGTTGCAAGCGCAGGTAGGACCTGTCCGCTTTCGTTTACTGTAGTGAGGGATTCATAAACGTTGTGAGACAACATTCCGTCAATGGATGCAGTCGCGTCTGAAGTTGGGTCTAGGGAAGTAGGCTCCTGCTGCATACCGATAGATATTGATGAGCCCGCAAACAAATGAGAAAAGCTCATGGTTAATGCAATCGAGGCATAGATAGCAACCCGGATTGGTTTATTAAACTTGTTTAACATAAATTGACCTCCTAAATAACTTGCTCGATTATGTGGCCAAAGCATAAAACTGTCTCAATGAAATAATTGAACTATTTTTTATGATTTGAGAGTAGACTTAACTCTCAATTAAAATCAACAATTTTAAGTTTTTACAGATTTCTGGCCGTTGGGGTGAAAGGTATCTGATTGGGAAGGTGATCTAGGTCATAAAAGGATCACAGACAATACCGTTTTAAGGCATTTTTTATCTTCGTAAAGTTCTTGAAATAGGCATATAAACAGATATTTTCGTACATAGCCGAAGGTAATTTAATGGGTTTGAGCTCCGTCAACCGCGCCACTAAATCCAGCAGCTTTTTTTTGTATATCTCCCGTGATTATGGCTATCCCTTCCATAGCTAAAAGAAATTTGTTTATTTGTGGGCCTTCACAGAGCATAACAGCGTAGGAATTTGCTTTTGAAATATTATTTTTTCGTATGCTTTTTAAGGCCATCAGAAAGTATCGCTCTTCATCTGTAATTAAAGTCAACGCACTACTGTTACTTTCTTTAATGTAGCTAAATTTTCTTGTCCGACCGTTGCTGATAAAGTCAATAGATATTGAAATGATATGTGCTATGCTCGCACCAAACGGGCTAGAGAAATTTTGTTCGGCTGTTAAAAATGCTGATTTCCAAGTTTGAGCGTTGGGGTCTTCGTTTGACTCAAATAATAATCTAGCAACCCGAAGAATACTCAGCTCGAATTTATCAAAATTATACTCGCTTATTTTGGAAATACCGTCAAAACTTGTATTTAAATTTAATGAAATTTTGTTGAAGAATTTATTCATATGTTCACCCCTAACTTTTTAATAAGCCTGGCCGTTCGTGGCTGGGGTAAAAGTTTCTAATTTATAGAGTAATCATAAATTTTATTTTGTAAATACTTGCTTTTTTTTGCGATTACTGACTTACATAACTTGCTAGGTTATCCCAGCTTAAAAATTTATTTAGAGTGAGATGCCTTGACAGAAAACGATCAATTTATACTTGAGATTAAGAACCTATCTATCGGACTTCCAAAGTCTGCCGACAGAGTTTATGCCGTTGAAGATGCATCTTTGCAGTTAAGCAAAGGCGAGATTCTTTGCATTGTAGGCGAAAGCGGTTCTGGCAAATCTGTAATGACCAGTGCAATTCTTAAGGATATTTCCCCAGGTCTATCTCTTCTTGATGGCGAAATACTTTATAAAGGTGCTGACATACTGAAATTAAGCCAAAATGAGTTGAACAAACTTAGAGGCGCCAATATTTCAATGATTTATCAGGAGCCAATGGCTGCCCTGAACCCTTCAGTTAAAGTTGGAAAACAGATTGAAGAAGTTTTTGCGCTTCACCGCCCTGAGATCCAAAAACATCAGAGAAAAACAGAGACATTAAAACTTTTAGAGGAAATGCAGCTGCCAACCCCAGAACGTATTTATCAAAGCTATCCCCATCAGGTATCAGGCGGTCAATGTCAGCGAATTGTTATCGCTATGGCGTTAGCGTGTAAGCCTGATATCTTAATTGCTGATGAGCCAACTACTGCATTAGACGTTACAACGCAGGCCGAAATACTTTCTCTGATAAATGAGCTTACAAACGTCTATAATAATGCAACTTTATTTATAACCCATGATTTTGGAGTTGTAGCTGATATAGCTGATCGTATTGCTGTAATGTGCCAAGGAAAGATCATTGAGCAGGGCGCAAAATCGGAAATATTACTTAAGCCTAAAGAGCAGTATACTAAATTACTAGTAGATGCGATGCCTATTATGGAAACTCAGAAAGAGCCTGATCAATCTCGAGATGACGCTCCGGTTGTAAAGGTGGAAAAACTTAGCAAAACTTACAGGCTAAAGTCAAAGTCAATAAATGCTCTGATTAACTCAAATTTCACTCTTAGAAGAGGTGAGACTTTAGGTGTGGTTGGAGAGAGTGGTTCTGGTAAATCTACCTTGGCAAAAACTGTTATTAGGTTAATTGAACCAACTTCGGGTTCAGTTATTATAAATGAGCAAGATTTTTTATCTCTTCAAAACGCTGAGCTGGTAGATGCAAGGCGAAATATTCAAATGATATTTCAGGATCCTTTTGGTTCACTCAATCCGAGCCAGACTGTAGGATATATGGTCACTCGAGGTTTGTTACTTCAGGGGGTTTCTGGGGCAAAAGCCTGGAACCGCGCCATTGAGTTACTTGAACAGGTTGGATTAGGAGAAGCTGCAATGAAGCGAAAGCCCATAAGTTTTTCCGGAGGCCAACGTCAAAGAATTGGCATTGCTAGAGCTTTATCATTGCAACCTGATGTGATTGTTGCTGATGAAAGTGTTTCTGCTTTAGACCTATCGGTCCAAAAGCAAGTTTTGAGACTAATGAGTGATTTGCAAACACAGTATCAAATGGCGATCATTTTTATAACGCATGATTTACGAGTTGCCGCTCAGATTTCTGATTACATAGCCGTTATGGAAAAGGGATTAATTGTTGAGTTTGGCAGTGCTGCAGAAATTTTTAATAACCCGCAACATGAGTATACAAAAAAGTTAATAGACGCTGCACCCGGTCAAGACTGGTCGCCACCTCGCTTGACTAGGGAAGAAGCAGCTCAGATAGCTGAAGAGTTAAAAGCGTTTTAACCGCTAATCCAGTTTTATGTATGAAAATGTCTCGCTGAAATTAATAATCTTCGATTGATTGAATGATAGTTGAAAGGGGTAAGTGATGTATATTGCAATGAATAGATTTAAAATAGAACCTGGAAAAGAGAGTATTTTTGAAAATCTTTGGCTTTCAAGAGATAGTCACTTAAAAAATGTATCAGGTTTTGTTTCTTTCAATCTTTTAAAATGTACAAGTGAAGAAAATTTCACATTATATGCTTCTCATAGCTTGTGGAATTCGCAGAAAGATTTTTCAAATTGGACCAAATCGGAAGCTTTCCGAATTGCTCATAAAAATGCAGGTAGTCATTCTGATATTTATCTTGGCCATCCTGTTTTCGAAGGTTTCGAAGTAGTAATATAAAAAGCTCTCATTCGTTATAAGAGTTTTCTTTGTCAAACCGATAGAAAGGAGATCCAACTTTCATCTGTGTAAACTTTACATTGAAAAAATTGGATTTGTTGCGGCAAAAGCAAAAGATAGAAATATCCCATGGGTTAAGCCAACTTCTAGATACCCAATTTTTTTTCGCTGGTGTTTTCCAATGTAACCAAAAACAAGGAAGTAAAGAATATAGATTAAAACTGTTGTGAACATTAAGCCGTATTCTTCTGGAAATAAAATTAAAAGAATTGAAAAACCAACAATTGGTAAGCCTCGTAATAAGATAGAAACCCAAATTGAAGAAGTAGCCATCAATTTTTCAAGCATTAAACACACCAAAGTAACTGGTAAAATTAGGGTAAAAAAAGCGTATGTACGGTTTTCGTTTAGATTAAATGAGCCAACATACCGATTGATTAAGAGACATAATATTCCAAAACATAAAATTAGTTTTAGCCAAGCTATAAAGTCAAATTTGAATTTCATAATTTGATAATCAAAAGAAAATAAATAAGCAAAAAGTCCGATTAACCCAAAATAAATAGCAATCCTTTCAAAGCCATAAATAGTAAGCAGGTTTATTTCAATAAGTCCTGATGGGATGGAAAAAATTGTAGCTAAAAGTACTCTGCGTATAGCTTTCTTATCTTCTAAACCTAATGTGGTCTGATTGATTAGATTAATATTTAAACGCGACAAGCCAATCACAATGAAGGTTATGCCTATCATGATCCACCCCATGTGGGTTTTCCAAAAGGGCCGTTCATAATTTTCAAGTTTTAGCCAATCGATAATAATTCTGGTGGTTTGTGGGGCATAAATAACACTTACGTGGCCCGTATTCTGTACATAGGAAGCTTTTCTTCTGGTTTTTTCATCAGCGTATTCCGTATTTTCAGAGACCTCGGGTTTAAAAGTTTTTACCATTTGTAAAGCATGCGACCTTAAGTGATTTTCAAATTGGCCAGATATTAGCAAAAGGTCTTTTGGAAAATACTTAGTTATTCCAGTAGAATATGGAGAAATAGCGATAACGGACTTAACTCTTTCGTCTGCACTGGCTCTAATTACGATATCTGAAGCCATAGAATGCCCGACTAAAGATATAATGATTTCATTCCCAAATTTTTCATAAACAAATTTTATAATGTCTGATAACTGATTAACTAATTGCTGGGTAGTACCTGTAATCTCTGTTGGTTGATTTACAAGCTTACGCTGATTTGAGCCATGACCGATAAAATCGAACAGCACAGCATTACTTCCTGCGTTAGCAACATCATATGCTATTTGTCTCATCATTTCTTTTGAGCCAGCAAAGCCGTGGCCGATAATTACAAACTCTTTTGACGGTCTAATACTTTTGATAATTTCGATATTGCCACCAGAATTATTAAAAATATATCTTTCATAAGCCCGTCGATCCAATTCGACGAATATTAGGCTGAATAATCCAAGTATTATGCAAATAATTGGAAGCTTAAAAAATTTTACGAATAAAATTGACACTTGTTCCCTTTAAAAAATTGTCTTTGCCCAGGAGATAGTTTGTTTGCGAGTTGATCCAAGTGAATTAAGGATCGATCCCCGTCAAACGCGCAATTAAATCTTACAAAATAAAATCGGCAATGAATTGACTAGCGCGATAGCAAATCAAAAACAATCACGAGCCAAGCCACGCCGGTCGCTATTGCTGTAATTGCTACAGCTGCACTACCCGCATCTTTTGCCTGTTTCGCTGCTGGTCTTTCTTTAGTACTGATATCATCTACCACGCGTTCTATAGCGGTATTTAGACATTCGGCTGCTAATATCAAAATACCACCAGCCAGAATTAAGGCCTGTTGAGTATAAGTAATAGGTAAGACAAAAGTTAAAGAACCAGAAATAATATTTGCTATTATCCACTGCCATAAGCTTCCTTCGGTTTTCGCAACATGGTAAAACCCATACCAAGACCAAACAGTTCTATTTTTTATTTTGACTATTTCTTGTAATATAAATCGCATAAAAATTTACTTTTAAATACGCAAGATTGTATGATTTATTCTGCGGCTTCTTGAACCTTTTTAGCATCAATCTCTTTTGCGCGTTTTTCAACAAGATCTACAATATGGTCGACCATCGCATCATTACCAATTCGGTGATCCTGTTTTCCAGCCCAATAAACCATACCATTTCCTGCACCACCTCCCGTGAAACCCACATCGGTCATGAGAGCTTCTCCTGGACCGTTAACGACACATCCAATAATTGACAGGCTCATTGGTGTTTTGACATGAGCGAGACGGTCTTCTAAAATTTGAACGGTTTCGATAACGTTAAAGCCTTGTCTTGCGCAGGACGGACAGGAAATGATATTTACACCTCTATGCCGAAGTCCAAGAGATTTTAATATATCATAACCAACCTTTATTTCTTCTACGGGATCGGCCGACAATGACACTCTGATAGTATCCCCTATACCCAGCCAAAGAAGGCTACCCAATCCTATAGATGACTTAATGGTGCCACTCATTAAACCACCAGCTTCGGTAATCCCTAGGTGTAATGGTGCATCAGTGGCATCTGCGAGAGCCTGGTAGGCTGCCGCAGATAAAAACACATCAGATGCTTTGACGCTTATTTTAAATTCGTGGAAATCGTTATCTTCTAAAATCTTTATGTGGTCCAACCCACTTTCTACCAAGGCCTCTGGGCAGGGCTCACCGTATTTTTCAAGCAAATCTTTTTCTAAGGATCCACCATTTACACCAATGCGCATAGAGCAATTATTATCTTTGGCCGCGCGAATAACCTCTTTGACTCTTTCTTCTGAGCCAATGTTTCCAGGATTTATTCTCAAGCAAGCAGCACCAGCTTCTGCGGCCTCTATGCCTCTTTTGTAATGGAAGTGAATGTCAGCGACTATTGGCACTGGGCTTTCTTTGACAATTTCCTTCAGTGCTTTGCTGCTTTCAAGATCAGGCACTGAAACCCTGACAAGGTCTGCACCGACTTCAGAAGCAGCAACAACTTGTTCAATTGTACTTTTTATGTCTGTGGTTAGCGTATTAGTCATTGTTTGAACCGCTATAGGAGCGTCACCACCAATAGGAACGTTTCCAACTTGTATTTGCCGCGATTTACGCCTGTAGATGTTTCGCCAAGGCCTAATATGGTTTTCAGACATTTCTATACCGTTCTTTTGACACTTATATGCCAATTGTTTTATGAACGATAAATAGGCTTTTAGTCCAGTTTAAACTTCTGTAAACTTGGAAAATTTCCTTCGGAAATCAGCTCAGCAATCAATTTTTTATTTGAAAGTTCAGGCGTTTGTAAATTCGAAACAATATTGGCAGCCGAAAGTTCTACATTTTTTCTTACTGACGTGCCACTTCCCACCGGTCCAAAAAGCTCGCCGTTGACAGAGAAATAAACATATCCAGACATGCCAGCTCGCAGCTTTGGTGGAATCTCCAATTGAGGTAACACAAACTCTTCCCCTGGAAGCATGATATTTTCGTAAATAACCGTTCCATCTGAACCAGTAATTTGAACCCAAGCATTTTCAGTCACCAGTACTGCAATAGAAGGTGGAAGATCTTGGACAACCTGGATTGATGCCTCTTCGACATTACTGCCAAGCACTTTCTCAGCTAAGTTGACTTCGGTACCATTAATTGTAGTTTGAGAGATTTTTAACTTTTGGTCCAAATCAAAATTATTGGAAAAAGATGGGTCTAACGTCGATATAGGACCATCCCTAGCTGTAAGGACCGGTACATCTAAAGCCTGAGGTCGATATAATCGATCTAATCGATCATTTGCTACCTGGTTTGTTGCTAGGCTTGCTATATTTTCTTCCGTTATAAGTTCTGAACTGATTTCAGTAAGAACTACTGGAGTGGCGTCAGAGGGTGAGATTTTAACTGTTTGCATTTGATTAAATAACGTTAATCCACCATAACCAATTCCACATACAACAAATAATAATGCAGCTAATGAACCTATGGCTCCAGGTTCAATTTTGTCAAAAGTTTTTGAGGAGTTGTCCAATATAGCCGATGGAGATTTATTAAAAAGTTCTTCTCCATCAATAAAAGTTTCAGATGGTAGTAAGACGGATTGTGTATTAGATTTGATTGATGACGCTTTATCTGACATTCCATGAACATTAGCAAAGCCACTTTCCAGGCAAAACTTCTCAAAAATTTCATCGGGATCCAAATTCAAATAGCGAGCGTAGGAGCGTACGTAGCCGGAAACAAATCCGGGAGTATCAAATGCGAGTGGATCACAATTTTCTATAGCTGAGATATAGGCAGCTTTAATTTTTAACTCATTTTGAACTTCAACAAGAGATTTTCCCAAGGTTGCTCGTTCGCCACGGAGGGTGTCTCCAAGTTTCAACTCAAAGTCGTCGAAACCTTTAGGCCTATCTTCCTTATTTTCCTGACTGTTGAAAGCCAGTTTATATTTAGCCATAACCAATTTACCCCAAGTGCCTAAACCCCAGCCGAAAGCCATTACCGAATCGCTTTCACGGCACCTAACCTATTGTTTATCACAATAAACCTGTTTTTGCACTCACATCAAATTTAAGCGCTCAAATCGGCACGATTCAGCGCACAATGAGACCAAAGCTTGTCCATGGCCTGCACTAAGTGATCCATCTCTTTTTGACCGTGCACTGGAGACGGAGTGAATCTGAGGCGTTCGGTGCCTCGCGGAACGGTTGGGTAATTTATTGGCTGTACATATATTTGGAAGTCTGACAATAGCATATCAGACAGTTTTTTTGTATGAATAGGGTTGCCGACAACAACTGGTATAATATGGCTTCCGTGATCAATTATAGGAAGACCAACAGCTTTCAGCCTGGTCTTTAGAACCTTTGCTTGAAGTTGGTGTTGCTCGCGGAGTAAATTATTAGTTTTCAAGTGCGCTACAGAAGCGGCTGCACCAGCGGCAATCGCAGGCGGCAACGAGGTTGTGAAAATAAATCCTGGCGCATATGATCTCAGAGCGTCACAAATTTTTTCAGATGAAGCAATGTATCCTCCCATCACTCCAAACGCTTTTGCCAAAGTTCCATTAATAATATCGATCTGAGATAGTAAATTTTCTTGTTCAGCTACCCCACCGCCGGTTGTGCCGTACATGCCAACGGCGTGAACCTCATCAATGTATGTTAAGGCCGAAAATTCCTCAGCTACATTACATATCTCTTTGATTGGCGCAAAATCACCATCCATTGAGTAAATGGACTCGAAGGCTATTAGTTTGGGAGCCTTTGGGTCATCAGCCTCTATAAGTTGACGTAAGTGCCCTACGTCATTATGACGAAAAACCCTGCGTTCGCCTCCATTTCTGCGGATACCTTCAATCATTGAGGCGTGGTTCAACTCGTCAGAGTATATAATTAAATTGGGCAAGAGCTTTGTAAGAGTTGAAAGAGCTGAGTCGTTTGCCACGTAGGCGCTAGTGAACAATAGACAAGCCTCTTTTCCATGCAGGCTGGCTAGCTCATGTTCAAGTCGTTTGTGATGTACAGTAGTCCCAGAAATGTTTCTTGTGCCCCCAGAACCAGCACCAGCGCTGTTCAGCGCGTCTTGCATTGCCGTTAAAACGACATCGCTTTGGCCCATGCCCAGGTAATCATTACCACACCAAACTGTAACTCTTCTTTCTTTATTATCTTTTCCTATCCACCTTGCATTTGGGAAATTACCTCT
>CAYMIR010000023.1:0-14072 GCA_964390655.1 uncultured Marinovum sp. | reverse complement strand
TGACGAAAAAAAATGCTCGCACGATGACTGATAAGATGGTTGTTCGTAAATATGACCCCGTTGCTCGTAAACATGTTGAGTATAAAGAAGGAAAAATTAAGTAATTAACGTTATAAAAAAGGCCGCTTGTAAGCGGCCTTTCAGCATATATATTTATGCCATTAAATTTCTTAACGGCTTTTTTTATTTACTCTGAGTTGCCCATGAACATTAGTAAAAATTGGAACATATTTAAAAAGTCCAGATATAAACTTAATGCCCCATGAATTGCCGACTTATCCAACCAATCGCTGTCTCCATGGTGAGCGTGAGCTACGTACATATTTTTGATATTTTGTGTATCATATGCTGTCAGGCCAGCAAATATAAGAACACCAAGCATAGAAATGATCATCATCATCATGCCAGAACCAATGAAGATATTTATGATCATAGCCACAATTAATCCGATCACTCCCATAATGAGAAATGAACCCCATCCGGAGATATCTTTCTTTGTTGTATAACCCCATAGTGATAACCCGGCAAAAGCAATTGCTGTGACCAAGAATGTCTGAGTGATTGAAAATGTGGTGTAAAAAATAAAAATAGAACTCAATGATACGCCGATGAGAGTAGCAAACACATAGAAAAATAGTTGTGCTGCCTGCGCTGTCGATCTTCTCATAACTGCGCCAAAGCCAAAAATCATTAGAAGAGGCGCAAACATAATCACCCAACGTAAAGGTGAAGTATAAATTGTAGCGCCTAAACCTGTGAGCATTGTTCCATTTTGCATCTGACCTACAGCAAGAGCTGGGTCTGATGTTGTTGCCAAGCCTGAAATAGCCCAGGCTGCTAAGGCTGTAATAATCATTCCTACGGACATTGTGCCGTAGACTTTGTTCATGTGAGCCCTTAGGCCCTCGTCAATTTGACTGGCTCGAGCACCTGACACTGAGCGAATTGTTTCAAAATCTGCCATTAATACCTCCAGAAACAAGGATTACTTTCTCTGCCTATAATATTGGTAAACTCTTTCAAGTTTTCAACCCATTATTGGATGAAAATTAATAAAATCGACTAAATTTTCAACTTTCGTGAATTTTAACTACAACTTTTCCTGTTGATTTTCGATTTTTCAATAAATCAAGTGCATCTTCAGCCTGATCTAAAGTAAATTTATGGCTAATGTGCGGTTTTATCTGACCAGATTCATGCCATTCAAAAAGTTGCTTTAGACTTTCTGTTACTACATTTGGCTTAAATTGTAAGAAGCCCCCCCAATAAAAACCATGAACAGTAACATTTTTAACCAATAGATGATTGGCTTTTAGCTGTGGTAAATTACCACTGGCAAATCCAATTAAAATTATTCGAGCTTCCGGGTTACACGATTTAAAAGCTGATTTGAATTGATCTCCTCCGACTGCATCGTAAACAATATCGATGCCACCAAGATCTTTTAAGCGGGAAACTAAATCAGGATCGTCTGAGTCTAAAACGAAGTCTGCTCCCTCTTTCTTGATAACTTCCATTTTTTCGGTTCCACGCGCCACACCTATAACGCGCGCTCCCATCAACTTTCCTAGCTGTATCGCCGTTAGTCCAACTCCCCCCGAGGCTCCGAGCACAAGTAATGTATCACCGGGCTTGGTCTGTGCCTTGTATCCAAGTGCTAAATGACTTGTCCCGTAGGCAATTTGAAAAGCAGCAGCATCATCGAAATTCATTTTTTGAGGAAGTTGAACACATCTTGATACATCGAAGCAGCCGTATTCAGCTAGGCCCCCTTGTCCACCGAAAACAGCAACTCTATCACCAACTGAAAAATTAGTAATATTCGAACCTAAAACGTCTACCACTCCAGATACTTCCATACCAAGAACAAAAGGAAGTTCAGGAGTCTCTTGATATGTGCCATTTTTCAAAAGTATGTCTGCAAAGTTTAATCCACATGACATTATTTTTAATCTAATCTGATCTGGTTTTGGAGTTGGTGTTTGAATATCTTCAATAGTGGGTGTTTTTTCAAAATTGGTAACTTGAAATGCTTTCAATATTTTATCCTCAAATTTTGCATAAAAATTTATCTTGTTTGGATGATATAGCTTTTTAGTTCTGGAAAAAAAAGCTTATTGATTTTAAGAATTTACATTAAAAATTTTTATAACGATAATTAAACTACTGTTTGTTCTAACCTTCGTTTCTTGTTAACTAGCACTCAATAAAAAGGTGCTCTATGTCTGATAGTCAGATTTTAACTGCCGCAGAAATTAAAAGTATAATAGACACTGCTAATGCAATGGCAGATGTTGCAAGAGAAGTTATACTTCCTCGCTTCAGATCGAATTCATTAGTAACTGAGAACAAGAGTTTGGATAGTTTTGACCCTGTTACTGATGCAGATAAAGTTGCCGAAAAGGTTATGATTAGTGAATTGCAGAAAAGACGTCCAACTGATGGTGTTTTTGGTGAAGAGTTTGGTGAATTAAACGGTGAAAGTTTGTATCGATGGGTATTGGATCCAATAGATGGAACTCGAGCATTTATTTCAGGTGCTCCTACTTGGGGCGTGCTTATTTCTTTGGAGAAAATAGGTGCAGGTCCAATATTTGGAATTATTGATCAACCTTATATTGGCGAAAGGTTTTTTGGAGGGCTTGGTATGGCCGAATACAAAAAGCATGATGAAAGTATAAAATTGAAAACTAGTGGTGTTGAGGAAATTGAAAATGCAATTCTACTTTCGACTTTCCCTGAAATTGGAACTGAAAACGATAGGAGTGCTTTCGAAAGGGTTTCTGAAAATGCTAAACTCACTAGGTATGGTCTTGATTGCTATGGGTATGCCCTCGTGGCAATGGGAACAGCTGACCTGGTAATTGAAGCGGGTTTGAGTATCTATGATATTCAAGCGCCAGCTTGCGTGATAGAGGCAGCCGGTGGCATTGTTACCGACTGGGACGGGAAACCAGTCAGTAACGGAGGTCGTATTATTGCTGCATCAAATAAAAAATTACACAAGAACGCCCTAGAGCAACTAAATTCATAATTGTTTTTAATATAGCTTAAGATATCAAATAACTAAATCACTTGGCAGGTAAATATAGGTATTTTGTTGTTCTGACTTCTTTGGGCTCTTGCCGTCTGGATCTTAATTTAATGATACAAGAATTGAAAAACAAAGTTCGTAAAGAAGCTTTTATTAATAGGCAGAAGGCATTTGCCGCTGACATTGGAAACTCAGCATCGTTGCTTTCTTCTGTCTTGGCTGGTTATCGAGGTGTTCCAATTGCAGGTTACTTACCAATCAAAACAGAAATCGATCCTTTGTCCGCAATGGAAGAGGCATCCGCACATAGTTTAGTGGGAGTACCGGTAATCCAAGGAAATTCAAAGCCACTTAAGTTTTCAAGATGGGAACCGGGTTGTAATCTTAAAAAAGGTCCTTTTGATGTCCAAATACCAGTGAATTTATATTATTTTGTGCCTGAAGTTTTAATAATACCAATGGTTGGTTTTGATCGAAATGGTGGGAGACTGGGATACGGAGGAGGTTTTTATGATAGAACCTTGGAATATTTGCGATCCAGACAAGCCACCTTAGCAATTGGTTTTGCTTACTCGGAACAGGAATTTGAAAATTTACCCTTGGAACCCACAGATCAAAAATTGGATATTATCATAACTGAAAGAGAGATTATCGAATTTAAACATTCTAAATAAACTCTTGAACTTTTTTATTTCTTCTTTAGAGGGAAGCGATGAAAATCTTGTTTCTTGGAGACATAGTTGGTCGTTCGGGCCGGTCCGCTGTTATTAACAACCTGCCCACTATTATTCAAAAAAGTGAGATAGACTTTTCAATTGTTAACGGTGAAAACGCGACAAGTGGCGTGGGTTTAAGCGTTAAACATGCCAAAGAAATTTTAGAAATTGGAGTAGATTGCATTACGTTAGGTGATCATGCTTTTGATCAAAAAGACATGCTACAATTTATCGAAACAGAACATAGAATTTTAAGGCCTCTAAATTTCTCAAAATCAGCGCCTGGCAAGGGTTCAAACACATATGCTGACAAAAGAGGTAGAAAAATATTAGTTTCACAAATTTTAGGCCAAGTTTTTATGAAGCGGCCGTTTGATGATCCATTTTCTAAAATAGATGAAATTTTAAGCAAAAATATATTGGGAGGTGGGATACAAGCATCTCTGGTCGATATCCATTGCGAGGCAACTTCTGAAAAAATGGCGTTTGGTCATTTTTGCGATGGTCGGGTTTCCGCGGTTATTGGAACACACACTCACGTTCCAACATCTGATGCCATGATTTTACCAAAAGGGACTGCTTATCAATCGGATGCTGGAATGTGTGGAAATTTTAATAGTGTTATAGGCATGGACAAGTCAGAACCTTTAAGGCGTTTTGTAACGGGCATGTCAAAAGAGCGCTTTACGCCAGCTGATGGCGAAGGAACTGTCTGTGGCGCAATAATAGAAACAGATGATAAATCGGGGCTAGCCAACTCCATCGAAATGCTGCGTTTGGGTGGCTGTCTTCGTTCAACTTAGCCTGCATGACTTTAATCTGGCCCTATATAGTGCTGGTCTTACTAGGCTGTGGTTGGGGTCTAACTATTCCTTTGACTGTAATTGCCGTAAAAACTGGTTTGGGTCATTTAGGAATAATCTTTTGGCAGTTTTTCATTGTCATGGTTTTATTTGGCTTAAGACAAATTTTCCTAAAAAATCAGCTGTCCCTTGCAAGAAGCTCCCTGCAATTATTCTGTGTGATCGCCTTTATTGGGACAATATTCCCTAATTCAGCCTCTTTAATTGCGGCTTCTTATTTACCGGGAGGAGTCCTTTCAATTTTAATTGCTACAGTACCGATGTTTGCATTCCCTATTGCTTTGTTTTTGGGAATAGATAAGTTCGAGTTTTCACGGGTATTTGGAATTATTTTTGGCTTTCTGGGAGTATATTTATTGATTGCTCCTGAAGCAGCGCTGCCAGACCCTAGTGTTATTTGGATTATTCCGATAGCGCTTATAGCGCCAATTTTTTATGGTCTGGAAGGTAATTTCGTTGCTAAGTTTGGTACCGGCAATAATTCTCCTATTGAAGTGCTGTTAGGAGCTTCAATTATAGGGTGTTTTGTTACATTTCCACTAGCAATCTTATCCAACCAGTTTGTAAATCCATTTGTCCCATGGACTGCATCTCACTACGCATTAGTTCTCTCGTCCATAATTCACGGCATAGTGTACGCAACTTACGTTTGGTTGGTAACCAGAGTAGGCGTGGTATTTTCGGCACAAGTTAGTTATTTTGTCACACTGGCAGGAGTATTATGGTCTATGATTATTTTAGATGAAGTACACTCAAAGTTCATTTGGATGTCTTTAATATGCATGATTTTGGGAATGACTTTAGTCAAACCCAGATCTCATTAGCATGAAGTTTATAAAGACAATTATTGATTATTTTGGGTTTATCTGTCTTGCTCACAGTTGAATGGAATACTAATAGAGACTAGTAATTTGTTTGGGAGGTTCTATGGCAGGTCATTCAAAATGGGCAAATATCCAGCATAGAAAAGGCAGGCAAGATGCTGCCCGCTCAAAGCTTTTTTCAAAATTATCAAAAGAGATTACAGTTGCTGCAAAAATGGGCGATCCCGATCCAGAAAAAAACCCCCGTTTGAGGCTAGCTGTTAAAGAGGCTAAACAAAATTCAGTTCCAAAAGATGTAATTGAACGAGCTATTAAAAAGTCAACTGCTGGAGACGGTGACGAGTACGAAGAAATAAGATACGAAGGTTATGGACCAAATGGTATAGCAGTCATAGTCGAGGCAATGACAGATAACAAAAATCGTACAGCATCTAATGTGCGATCAATTTTTTCCAAAAATGGAGGCAATCTGGGAGAGACGGGATCTGTTGGTTTTATGTTTGAGCGTAAAGGTGAAATAATATTTCCCTCGGAGATTGGAGACGAAGATACTGTGATGATGGCTGCCATCGAGTCTGGAGCCGAGGATGTCGAAAGCTCTGAAGATGGGCATATCATTTGGTGTATTGATACAAATTTAAGTGATGTTGCAGCTGCGCTAGAAAGTGATCTTGGTGAAAGCCAGTCGACGAAATTAGTTTGGAAGCCTAATACCACAACAGAAATAGACTTAGAGGGTATGCAAAAACTTATGAAGTTAGTTGACGCACTTGAAGATGATGACGATGTACAACGCGTTACAACGAATTTTGAAATCAACGATGAGGTGATGTCTCAGATATCGCAATGAATACTTTTCTAGCGGGGTTTGGTTTAGGACTTTCTTTAATTGTGGCGATTGGTGCCCAAAATGCCTTTATTCTAAGAGCCGGTTTGCTAAGGCAACATGTTTTTATTTTATGTTCTGTCTGTGCCATCTCGGATGCGTTATTAATTGCGGCGGGTGTTTCTGGTCTAGGAATACTTGTAAGTAAAGCTCCATTTTTTATGGCTTTTATGAAATATGGGGGTGCAGTATTTCTTTTTGTCTATGGGTTTAGATCTCTGTTAAATTCTTTTAAGGGCGGTCGATTTCTATTGGCTAAAGGCGAAGTGGGGTCTTTGAGAGAGGCATTTATAATATGTTTACTATTAACTTGGCTCAATCCTCATGTTTACTTAGATACTGTTATACTCTTGGGTGTCGCTTCTACACAGTATAGTGAAAATACCTACTTTGCAGCTGGCGCAATTACTGCAAGTTTCATATTTTTTTATTCGCTTGGCTTCGGAGCCAGATTACTGTCAAACTTTTTTGAGCACTCGTTTTCATGGAAAATACTAGATGGAATTATTGGAATAGTTATGTGGAGCATTGCTTTTTCTCTCGTTTATAGCAGTTAAAGTTTATGAACGAAGAACTTACAAAACAAAAATCGCAAAACTTTACTGGCGTATTCTGGATGATCATAACAGGGATATGTTTTCTTGGAGTAACCGCTCTGGTAAAATTTATGGGAACGCGAATTCCAGCTGCTGAGGCGGCCTTTTTACGATATGCTCTTGGTCTCGTTTTGCTTTTACCAATGTTGAAAGACTTTTCTCAGAATTTACCAAACCGAAAGTTGTCTATTTTATTTGCTGCTAGGGGTGTTGTTCATACAGTCGGGGTGGTGCTTTGGTTTTTTGCTATGTCAAGGATACCATTAGCAGATGTAACCGCTATGAATTACATGTCACCTATTTATGTGACGCTTGGTGCCGCAATTTTCTTAGGTGAACCTCTAGCTCTGCGCAGAATTTTAGCTATTCTACTAGCTATTGTCGGCGCATTTCTAATACTGAGACCTGGCTTTCGAGAAGTAAGCATTGGCCATTTAGCAATGATTTTTACAGCAATATTTTTCGCCTTCTCATACTTGATAGCCAAACATACTAGCGGCAAAACGACCGCATCGGTCGTTGTAGTTATGCTTTCAATTTATGTAACTATCGGATTAGCGCCTTTGGCATTTTTAAATTGGGTGACACCGACTTGGGTAGAATTAATCATACTTTTTGCAGTGGCTTTTTTTGCGACAGCTGGCCATTATACAATGACACTCGCATTCGCCGCAGCACCGATTTCGGTAACCCAACCTGCCACTTTTCTTCAACTAGTTTGGGCTGTTCTTGTAGGATCCATTATTTTTGGTGAGGAAATTGACCTTTATGTGATTGGAGGAGGAGGGTTAATTCTTTGTTCAATTACATTTATGTCTTGGAGAGAAGCGGTTATAAAAAGAAAAGCAATGACACCTACAGTGCCGCAAACGAAGGTTTAAAGAAATTCAAACAGAAATTAAATTTGATCATTTCGCGATAGCAACAGAGGATTTAGACCAGGCCGTTCAAAAACTGGAAAAGGTTCTGGAATACCCGTTGTCGACAGGTGGTGAGCATAAGATGTTTGGTACGCACAATCGGTTATTTCGATTAAGTGATGTTTACTTAGAAGTGATTGCTATCAATCCTCTTGCGACATCGTTTCAGCAGCCAAGGTGGTTTGATCTTGATAACTTTTCTGGCAAGCCTCGCATCATTACCTGGATAGCTAACACCGATGATATTTTAGCTCTTTTGCCTAATATTTGGGATAATCCTGGTGAAATCAAAAAACTCTCTAGAGATGAACTTAAATGGGATTTTACAGTACCAATTGAGGGTAAAATGCCTATGGATGGAGCTGCTCCTGCAGTAATAAACTGGGGCTCTACTCAGCATCCTACTCTAAGTATGGATGATCATAGTTGTCGATTGGAGCGTTTCGTAATTAATACGCCTTTCGCTAAAGACTTGGCCTCTATACTGAAAAATATACTCTACGACCAAAGAGTAGAAGTAAATTTTTCAAAGCGTTTATCTTTTGAAGCGCATATATCGACACCTAACGGAACAGTAGTTTTGGAATGAAGGTTAGACCTGCAAAATTTTCAGATAGTGCTGAAATCGTAGAAATCTGGAATCCTTATATAAAAAAAACATTTGTCACATTTAATGCCTCTGAAAAGACTCAAGAAGAAGTTTGCGAGCTTATCGAAGATCGACGCAATCATGGACATGAATTTTGGGTAGCAAGTCAAGATGGTAAAATAATAGGATTTGCGAGCTATGATCAATTGAGAGGGGGAGTGGGGTACAGATATTCAATGGAGCACACAATTATTGTATCGGAAAAGTATAAATCTTTGGGGGTTGGTAAAAATTTAATGGGTATCTTATGTAGTCATGCTAAGAACCGAGATATAAATTCAATGTGGGCGGGGGTGAGTGCTTTAAATGTTCCTGCGATCAACTTCCATGAAGGTTTGGACTTTAAAATTGTCGCCAGGTTACCGGAAGTAGGTTATAAATTTGGTACTTTCGTAGATTTAGTTTTAATGCGTAAAATTTTGTAATTAGTGTATTAAATTTAAGAATATAAGCATGTCGATTTGGACCCGTATAATTAAAGCGATCGAGGCCTTAGCAAAAGGTGAAAGCTTATCAGATGTGTTTGATCAGCTTAAAGCTCCACCAGAACGTTCAATAGCATTTACAATAGCTGTAATCGCTTTGGGGGCAAAAATGGCAAAGGCTGACGGTTATGTGACACCGGGAGAAGTTAAGGCTTTTAGACAAGTATTTCGGATACCAACGGGTGAGGAAAACAATGCTGCAAGGGTTTTCAACTTGGCCAGGCAGGATGTTACTGGTTATGAGCTCTATGCAAAGAGAATTTCATCAATGTTTGGTCAAGGACATCAAACATTAATTGATCTATTAGAGGGCCTATTTCACATTGCTACCGCCGATAATGATTACCATCCAAATGAAGATAAATTTCTATTAACTGTAGGTTTAATTTTTGGCCTCAAGGAGGCTCAGTTTAAAGCTATTCGTGCCCGATGTGTACCAAATATGGAACCGGATCCGTACACAATATTAGGGGTGAAATTAAATGATGATTTTGAGACAATAAAAAGTGCTTGGAGGGATCTTGTGCGTACTTATCACCCTGATCGGATGATAGCACGAGGACTACCTGAAGAAGCCATAAACCTAGCAGAAAAAAGGATTATTCAGATCAACAAAGCTTATGAAACTGTTAAAAAAGACTTTATTTAGGTAAATTCTCTGGCGTTGATTGGCTTTTGTCTTTTTATTCTGTTTCTATTTTGAAATCTTTTGCTTGAAGTGCTCTTGCTAAAGAAAGGTATCGAGCTTCTGCGACCTCCCCAAATAAACTCTTCCCGATTGAATTAAGTTTTAGGGTTAAATGTTTGGATCTAGGCCTCCAATCCATATGGGCAGGTTGTTTGCTATGATTCACCCACAGCATCGCTCCTAATCGCATAGCTTTTCCAAGAACTTCGGCTTGTTCAATGAATTTTGGTTTCAGAAGCCAAACAAGATTTTCAAATTGAGACCCAGTAGGTGTATTGCGATAGCGGTACATAAGAGATATACCAAGAAAAATTCTCTCTGAGTGCTTCAGACCTCCCAAATTTGACCTGGTCGCATTATCAAAGCAAACCTCGGCTCTATAATCAGGATGTGCTCTCCAACTCACGTCATGCAAAAGGCAAGCGGCGTGGATCAGGCGCTTTAACTCTTCGCTGGGTTTTGAAAATAATGGCAGCACGAATTTGTAAAGATGGTTTCCAGAACCTGGCACACGGGCATCTTTTTCCTCTGAGAAATAACAAGCTTCAATAAGAGGATCTTTATCCCGCAACTCTTGTGGCATATTTTCGTATAACAAACCTTCGCGGATGCCGTAGCTGGAAATAGCTATATCCTTCGGCTTGAAAGAGCCAACGAGACGTGAAAGGATTTCGCAAGCGATTGGTATCAGTTTAATTCTCGCTGCTGTAATCCCGCATTTTTTACGAATTTCTTCAAGTTCACCAGTTTCAATAAACTTAATTGTTTTTTTAACTGAACTGAGAGAAATTCGATATTCGTGCATAACATGTAGCGGATAACCTCTGCGCAACATATCTATTCTTGCAAAGGCTCTCCAAGAACCGCCAACTAAAAAAAGCCTATTATGTTGTGGCCCCATTCTTGTTGCAAGTTTAGCCATGGTTTCCTTAATGTGTTGTTTGCGATTTTTTTTGCCACCCTTAAGTTCTTTTAAAATTAACGGCCCTAACTCTGAAGTTAAGCATTTTCCTACACTGCCTTGATTGATCTCTGCTAATTCCATAGATGAACCGCCCAGGTCGCAGACTAGTCCGTAAGCCCCAGGCCAACCTAGCATCACTCCTTGCGCAGAGAGGCGTGCTTCCTCAGTGCCATCAATAATATTTATCTCTTTTCCTGTTTTTCTTCTAATTTCGTCACAGAATAATAAGCCATCCGAGGCTGATCTTACTGCAGCGGTTGCAATTAGGCTTAATTGGGGGACTTCCATGGCGTCGGCCAAATTTACGAACCGTTCAATTGCTGAAATTGCCCTTAATTTGCCTTTTGCGTGAAGTTTTCCAGAGTGAGCCAATCCTGAGCCCAAGCCGCATAAAATCTTTTCATTAAAAAAATACGCGGGTGATCTGGCGGCTCCATCAAATATTACCATACGTACTGAATTGGACCCAATGTCTATAACGCCTAGTTTTCTAAGGTAGTGAAAGGCCCCAGTTTCAGGAATATTTGTTTTACTGTGACCAAAAAAAGGTTCAAAATCTTGCAAGATTTCTACCATGAAGCTCGTCCTGAAAAGTGTATAAATATCAGAGTCACACTAAAAGGCATATTTGTGCGTAATTGAAAGGATTTATTTTAATTTTTTAAAATTTTTGCGACTAAGGCTCTTGTTATAGGGCGCTTTTTTTCAATCGATACACGGTCAATTTTAGCAACAATTGAAAAAATTGATAAAAAAGATCTGTCTATTCTTCTGCTGAGATACTCAAAAACGTCTGGGCTTGGGTACATTTGTCTATCGGCAAAAAGCTTTGCCATAATTAATGGAAACAGCTTGTCATCTAATTCGCCAATCTGGGCGTTCCTAGTACCTTCTATTCTCGACCTTAAGTCAGAAAGTGAAATTTTCCAGAATTGAGGAGAACCTGTTCCTATCAGAAGAAACGGCAATTTTCTTTCTTGCAAAAGATTATGCAAATGGAAAAGTGAGTCTTCTAGATCTTTGTCTGCACCCATTTCTGATACGTTGTCTATAACTAATGCTGTAGTTGCAATTTTATCAATATTATTAATTTTGAGATCTCTGGCGTCAGAATAAATTGCATTTACTTGCTTTGCCCAAATTCGACCCAAATGGGTTTTACCAGATGCGGGCGGTCCTGATAGATTATGTTTTAAATTTGGCCAATTTTTCCAATCCTCCAACAGATTGAATGCCATTGTATTGCAGTCAGATATATAGAATTCGTCAATTCCTTCGAACGATTGAACTGGTAGACTAAGGCCAATTTGTTCTGCCATCAATTGCTACCCTATTTTCTGCTTTTGCCAACATAGACTGGACTGTTTAGGTATTGGTTTATTAAGAACCTGACCAATACACCTATTGAAGCAGCTATGGGAACGGCTATCATCATCCCGATCAATCCGAATATCGATCCGAAAATAGATAGAGCAAGTAGAAGTGAAACGGGATGTAAGCCAACAGAATTGCCAACAAGTTTTGGAGTTAAAAAATTGCCCTCAATTAGTTGGCCTAAGACAAAAATTCCAATAACTAATAAGATAGTATTCCAATCTCCCCAGAACTGTACAGTGGATAAACCTATTGCCATTATACCACCTAAGATGGCTCCCAGATATGGTATAAAAGTTAATAATCCAGCGAATACTCCTATAACCAGCCCAAATTCCAAGCCTAAAAACATAAGTGCAACGGCATAATAGATACCTAATATGCAGCAAACCGAGCCCATACCTCTAATGAACCCAGCGATAACATCGTGTATTTCTTTAGATAAGCTCCGGATGGTTTCGGCATGATCTAGGGGAAGTAATCTATCAATTTTCGCTACTAATCGATCCCAATCAAGCAATAAGTAAATTGTCACAATAGGAGTTATCAGCATTAATCCTACTATGCTTAAGAGAGAGGAAAAAGAATTAACTAAAGTCGACAAAATGATTACAATCGTGGATTTCAAAAATTCGCCCACTGGTAAATTAGATTGATCCAAATTAAAAGTCTCACTCAGTTTTGAAGGAAGGGTTCCATTTAATGCTTTAGTTAATTTTTCTGAGATTACGGGTGCGGCAGATACCAGTTTTGTTAGTTGGTCAACCAGATTTGCAAATATAAATACAGCTAAAGGAGCAAAAACTAGGATGAAAATAAATGAAATAAAAATGACCGCCCATAACCTATTAAATCCTACCCTTTGAAGTCGGTCTGCTAATGGATCAAGCAAGTAAGCTAGGGCTGTTCCCGCTACAAAAGGAAGTAAAATATTTCCAATGAAAGAGAGCAGAATAATGCTAACTATCAATAATATTCCCCAAAAAAATAGTTGTTGGCGAACTGAAAAGCTCATATGGTCTCCGATCTAGTTCTATAGGGTTAATGTGAGCTACTAACGCAAAGCATGCAAGTACGAAAACGTGATCGGAGGCTTGTGTCGCTTTCATCATGTCGCTACATATTTAATAATTTGTGAATAGTTTGGAAAACGCATGCGCCTATCTCGATATTTTGTTCCAGTCTTGAAAGAAAACCCAGCAGAGGCTCAAATTGTGAGCCACAGATTAATGCTTAGGGCTGGTTTAATTAAGCAAGCCACGGCAGGAATTTATTCCTGGCTTCCTTTAGGTTTCAAAGTCCTTAGACGCTTAGAAAATATCATTCATGAAGAGCAACAGCGCGCTGGTCACCAGGCTATTCAAATGCCTATACTTCAATCTGCTGACTTGTGGAGAGAAAGTGGCCGTTACGATGATTATGGTCAAGAAATGCTTAGAATGAAGGATCGTCACGACCGCGACTTGCTATTTACGCCAACGGCTGAGGAATTAGTTACGGATATTTTTAGAAGTCATATAACAAGTTACAAAGATTTACCTTTGACGCTCTATCAAATTCAGTGGAAGTTCAGAGATGAGATACGTCCAAGGTTTGGAGTTATGCGAGGTAGAGAGTTTTATATGAAAGATGGGTACAATTTTGATTTAACGAAACAAGATGCCCTCCATTCGTATAACCGTCATCTAGTCAGCTATTTGAAAACTTATGAGAGAATGGGATTAAAGGCTATACCTATGCGAGCTGACAGTGGACCGATAGGTGGAGAAGACACCCATGAATTTTTAGTACTGGCTGAAACCGGAGAGTCGGAGGTTTTTTATGATAGCAAGGTGACTGATTTAAACTTTGGAGATCGTAACATAGATTACGAGGACCATTCCGCTTGTCAGTCGATATTAGATGAATTTACGTCACTATACGCTAGAACAGATGAAACGCATGAACCGTCTCTATTTGAAAAAATTCCTCAGGAAAGGCAATGCAAAGCCCGCGGTATAGAAGTTGGTCAAATTTTTTATTTTGGGACAAAATACTCCGAGGCTATGGGCGCCACCGTAACTGATGCTAATG
>CAYMIR010000022.1:0-14078 GCA_964390655.1 uncultured Marinovum sp. | reverse complement strand
ACGAGCATTACAAGTCCAGAAATTATATTCATTGTTGCGATTAAGACTAAAATTGACATAATTACAAACATCACGTTGTCTTCAATTTCTAAAGCGCGAAGATAATTTCCTGATGCATCTTTCCAAGTCCAAAAAAGAAATTCACCATCCGTTGCACTAGATAATTCCTCTACTATCTTCTCGATTTGATCTGGTTGTTTCACGAGAACTTCAATTTCATCTGCGAGATTAGCTCTATCAAAATACTCTTGGGCGCTTCTAAATGGCATGTATATTCTGACTTTATCCATGTCATGACGTCCCGCAGTAAAAACATATTGAACCTCAAACGTTTTTACTCTCGGGCTGGCTCCAAAAGCCGTTTTAACTCCAGTAGGTGAAACTAACTTAATTTCATTGCCGACCGAAACATTTAAAGCTTGAGCCACGCCTGATCCTATAGCTAGTCCTTTGCTAAAATTTGATATATCGCCGATTGATGTTTTAGGATCAGAAACGCGTTTAATAGAAAGAATATTTTCAGGCGAAATTCCAAAAACATCGACGCCAGTTGTAGTTGCGTTTGCGCTTGCCATTACTTGGCCCCTTATAAGTGGCGCGGCTCTATTAACACTATCGAGGGACGAAATTATAGAATTTACAATCTCATAATCTTTAAAACTCCTGAAGACGTTTCCTTCAAGATCCTTAGTGGGCTGCTTATAAACGGTGACGTGAGCGTTAGCACCAAGAATAGTATCCACGAGCTCAGCTCTAAAACCAGATCTGACTGCGAGGGTTGCTATTAAAGCAAAGACTGACAGAGAAATTCCGATAAGGCTAATCCAAGTCATCGTACTGACGCCGCCTTCAGCACGCTTTGCTCTTAGATACCGCCAAGCAATCAAAAATTCAAAATTAGAGAATATATACATTTTCTCTGACAAAAGGTTGCTCCAATATTCCTCTCAAATCATTCCTAACCTGATAAAAGTGTTTCGATAAAAAAGATACGAATTAATTATTACTTGATATTTATGTTATACTTGCTCTACCTGAATGTCATGACTTATCCAAGATATACGTCCCTCGTTAATGATCTCCCATCTACCGTTCCTTTCGTTGGGCCTGAAAGCCAAGAAAGACAGAGAAAACTTTTATTTGAAGCACGGTTGGGCGCAAATGAGAATATGTTTGGGCCTTCTCCAAAAGCTTTGGCTGCCTTAAAAAAATATTCGAATGAGCAATGGATGTATGGTGATCCAACTAGCTTTGAATTGCGATGTGCATTGGCTAAGAAGCATAAAATATCTGCTGATAATATTGTTGTAGGGGAAGGAATAGATGGACTACTTGGCTATCTGGTTCGACTGGTCATTTCTGAAGGAGATGAGGTAGTTACGTCAGATGGCGCATATCCTACATTCAATTATCACGTTAACGGTTTTGGAGGAAATCTTCATAAAGTACCTTATCTTGATGACTGCGAGGATATTGTTTCACTGATTAAAAAAGCTCAATCGGTTGATGCTAAACTAATTTATTTTGCAAATCCTGATAACCCCATGGGTACTCATGTGCTTGGGGATAAGATTGTCGAAGCGCTTAAAGATTTGCCTGATGGATGCTTATTCATTTTAGATGAAGCGTACTCCGAATTTGCACCGGCTGCATCACTTCCTAAACTGGAAATTACGGATGAGAGAGTTGTTAGATTGAGGACATTCTCCAAAGCATACGGAATGGCTGGTGCACGTGTAGGTTATGCAATGGCAGAGGAAAACCTAATAAAATCATTTGAGAAAATTAGAAATCATTTTGGAATGAACCGATTGGCCCAAAAAGCAGCTTGTGAGGCTTTATCTGATAATCAATGGCTTTTGGAGATGATACAAAAAGTAGAAAATGGACGTCAGAGAATATACAAAATAGCGGCCAGCAATAATCTAAAACCCATTGCTTCTTCAACTAATTTCGTAGCCATAGATTGTGGCAAGGATGGAGGTTATGCAGGAAAAGTATTAACGGAATTAATTTCACTGGGTATATTCGTAAGGATGCCTTTTGTTTCTCCTCAGGATAGATGTATCAGAATAAGTGTTGGGAAAAAAAGGGATCTAGACAAATTTGAAAAGGCCCTACCAATAGCTTTGGAGCGAGCTTCTAAATAGAACTCAAAATTTCACTGGCCGCTTCTAAGGCGCCACTACCGTGGTCGTAGCCAATAGCCTTTAAACCAGTTTCCACAGTACCCAATAATGCCATTATCATTTGGGTATTAACATGACCCATGTGACCAAAACGAATGTAACCATCGCCGTGTGGGTCTTCAGGCTCTGACATCCCCAAGCCTATACCAATAGTAAGACCTGATTTAGTCTGCAGCCACTGTCTCAAGCGTGTTCCATTTTTTCCTCCTAAACGGATCGCTGTAACAGCATGACTGCGCTCAGATGGATTTTTTACATTCAGCGAAATATCTCCCGCCGAAGACCATCTGTCTATTGCAGCCCAAATGGCTCTACTAAGGGTTTCATGCCGTTTCCAGGTCTTCTCAATTTCTTCGTCTTTTATCAAATCTAACGCAGTTCTAAGACCAAAAATATGATGAGTTGGGGCAGTTCCGCCAAAATATTCATAATAACGTTTTGGGTTAATTCTGGGTTCCCAGTCCCAATAAGAACTTACGTTTCTCAAATGCTTTTGCTGTTCTTCTGCCCGATTATTGAAAAATACGAAACCTATGCCTGGAGGAACCATGAGACCTTTTTGACATGCGGTAACCATGATATCAACGCCCCAGTCATCCATTTCAAATCTATCACAGGCAAGTGAAGCAATACAGTCAACTGCTAGCAAGGCAGGACACTCGGTTTCGTCTAATTTTTTTCTTACACTTGCGATATCATTTTTTATGGAGGTTGAAGTGTCAACGTGTGTCATTAGGACGGCTTTATATTTTGTTTTGGCCTCAGAGATTAATTTTTCTTCAAAAACTTGAGTATTAACAGCTTTATTTTTGCCAAAATCCAGAATATCAACATTTACTCGCATTTTTCTGGCCATTTCGGCCCATCCAAGTGCAAAGTGCCCAGTGGCCAAAACTAAAATATGATCATCAGCCGACACCATATTCGATAGAGCAGCCTCCCAAACTCCGTGACCATTAGCTATATAAATAGCAACATTTCCTGAAGATCGGGCAACATAGTTCAGATCAGGTATCAAACTTTCTGTTGTTTCAATTAACTCGCCCTCGTAAATATTAGGCGCGGCCCTATGCATAGAACGAAGAACCACCTCAGGAATTACAGATGGGCCTGGTATTGCCAAATAAGTTTGACCCGAAGAAAGTGTCATTTTGTACCCTCTTATTTTTTGCTATTTCGGTATAGATACGTTAATCGTTTTGAACGTCAATCGATCTATTTTCCTTTTGGGCGATTAGTTTGATCTGTAATTAGGCTGAGATGGGAAATTTATGATTGGAAATATATTAAAAATACTCGATAATTTTGAAAGAAACGTAAGAAATTCCTTTGGAAACGATATTTCAACAAAGACTGGAAGATTTTGGGCAAATGTGCACTTCCAACTAATGGATCATGCATTCCTTCGGATTTTTTGGAATAATTTTTATCAGATTTCTGATTGTGCTTACCGTGCTAATCAACCAAGTCCTTCACATTTGAAATCTTATAAGAGACTAGGCATCCGTTCCGTATTGAGTTTGAGGGGTCGCGCCAATCAGAGTTATGATTTGTTTGAAGAAGATTACTGCAAAAGGCTTAATCTTAAATTGGTTTATAGCCCAATAAGCTCCAGTTCAGCACCCTCATCTGAAAAGTTAATAAATCTTATTAATGTTATGCATGATTTGCCTAAGCCATTCGTCCTACACTGTAAGTCTGGCGCTGACCGCGCTGGATTAGTGTCAGCTTTATATTTAATAGTAGAAAAAAAGCGGCCAGTACTTGAGGCGAAAAAGCAGTTAAGTTTCAAATATCTTCATCTTGATTTTACTAAAACGGGTATTTTAGATTATATTTTTGACGTATTTTTAGAGCGATTAAAAATAGGTAACATAGATTTTATTGACTGGATAAAACAAGAATATAACGCTGAAATCCTTAACAGTTCCTTCAAAAGTCGAATTGAATGGGAACGTGCTGCTATCGATTTAATGGAGTTTTCTAATGCCAAAAATAAGCGTAAAAGAAATACGTAACATTTCTAAAACTGCTTTAATGCAGCATGGTGCCTTAGATTGGATTTCTGAAGACGTAGCTGATGCTGTTGCAGTATCAGAGAGTGTCGGAAACAGAATTTGTGGCCTTTATTATTTAGAAAGTTACTGTGAACAACTGCTTTCAGGAAGAGTTGATGGGCAAGCTTCACCTGACGTACAATTAGTAAGGCCTGGCTCAGTTTATGTTAATGCCGATGATGGGTTTGCACAGCCCGCATTTTCAAAAGGTCTTCCGGAAGTATTAAAGAGTGCTAAAAAAAATGGAATAGCAAGTATGTCTGTTGGACGTGCGCATACCTGTACTTCATTAGGGTATTTTACTAAGAAAATCGCAGAGGCTGGTTTTTTAGGTTTGGGATTAACTAATGCCTCTCCCATTGTCGCACCACCGGGAGGGAAATCTAGAATTATTGGTACAAATCCAATTGCTTTCTCAGTTCCTGACGGAACTGGAGGTGTTGCTATGCAGTTTGATCAGTCGACCACGACTGTTGCGTTAGGTAAAATTACAATGGCAAAAGCAGCGGGTAAAAGCATTCCAGAGGGTTGGGCTTTAGATGAAGATGGAAGACCGACTACTGACCCGGAAGAAGCTCTTAAGGGAACACTTGTATCAGCTGGTGGTTATAAAGGTTGGGGCTTTGGATTGATGGCAGAAATTCTAGTTTCTGGGATGACTGGTGGACGAATTTCAAAAAATGTTGCGCCGTTAAAAGCTAGAGATGGAAAACCTCATAATTTAGGCCAGTTCTATATAATTATAGATCCTGCAAGTGGGGCGTCGTTTTATAATCGCCTTGAAGAATTAACGGCTCTTATTTCTTCCGAGGAGGGCACACGGATGCCGGGTCAATATACAGTACCCCAGACTGAAGTCGATGTTCCCGATGACCTTTGGAGCTTAGCTATCAGCTTGAGTAAAGCTAAGCATTCTGAGTAAGCCAAACACCGAATACCATAACAAGAATTCCTGAAACGCGCATCATCGATAGATTATTAATTTGTGCACCAAATAGACCGTAATGGTCGATTATTGCTGCAGAAAGTAGCTGCCCAAGCAATACAAAGAAGATTGCATTTCCAATTCCAAAATGGGGCGCGACAAAAGAAATTGACAACACATAAAAAGCTATAAATGCACCTGCAACAAAAAGGTATTTTGGCGCAGAGGGTATTTGTTTAACGAATGATTTGTCGGCAATCATAAGAGCAAGCAAAGCTATGCAAAAAGCCGTAAAAAAGGCAAAAGCCGATGCTGCTACGGGTGAACCCAAATGTTTTCCTAAAGCAGAAGTCATTGCAGCCATGATAGGTATTCCAATACCCGCCAAGAGCATAATTGTTGCAAATGAGAGCATGTTACCTCCACTAGTTATGTTTGTTTTTTTATCCATTATCTGATTTGAGAACCTTTTTTTGAGCAATGAATTTAAAGTCTTTTGCCAGTCAAATAATAAAAAATTATATGTCTAATTCATCAGCAAATTTGGCATTTTCTTGGATGTATTGAAATCGAAGTTCGGGCTTTTTTCCCATAAGCTGTTCAACAAGATTACTGGTTTCCCCGGGCTCTTCATCATCAATACTAACCCTGATTAATTTTCTAGATGATGGATCCATTGTAGTTTCTTTGAGGTCTTTAGCATCCATCTCACCTAGGCCTTTAAATCTACTTACATCGATTCTACCACGGCCACCTAGTCCACTATTTAGCCAAGTATCTCTCTCAACTTCATCAACACAATATGCACGGTGTGATCCTTGACTAAGCCGAAAGAGTGGAGGACAGGCTAAATAAAGGTGGCCGTAGTCAATTAAAGGCCGCATTTGCGTAAAAAAGAAAGTCATAAGCAAAGATGCGATATGGGCACCATCCACGTCAGCATCGGTCATTATGATGACCTTATCATACCGCAAATCATCAAGATTAAATTTCGTACCTAAACCTACTCCTAAGGCTTGGGTTAAATCACTAATTTCTTGATTGGACCCTAATTTAGAACTTGCTGCACCTAGGACATTTAATATCTTGCCTCTTAATGGTAAAAGTGCTTGGTTTTTGCGGTCTCTAGCCATTTTTGCAGAACCGCCAGCACTATCTCCTTCAACGATAAAAAGTTCAGTTCCCTCACGGTTTGTTGCTGAGCAATCAACTAACTTTCCAGGTAAGCGTAATTTTTTAGTTGCTGTTTTTCTTTGAGTTTCTTTTTCTTGACGGCGCCTTAAGCGTTCTTCAGCTCTTAGTATCAAAAAGTCTAAAATAGCCCCAGCCGACTTAGTATCTGCTGCAAGCCAATTATCAAAGTGATCTCTAACAGAATTTTCTACCAACCTTTGGGCTTCAACCGTCGCCAGCCTATCCTTAGTTTGACCCACAAACTCAGGTTCGCGAATAAAACAGCTAACTAATGCGCATCCACCTGCAATCAAATCTTCACGGATTATATCTTTGGCTCTTCTATTATTTGTGAGCTCTCCATATGCCCTAATACCCTTTAAAATTGCAGACCAAAAACCGTTTTCATGCGTCCCGCCCTCAGGAGTCGGTACTGTATTGCAATAAGACTGAATAAAGCCATCGCGTGCTGGTGTCCAATTTATAGCCCATTCAACTTTGCCGGCAGTTTGAAATCTTTCCTGAAAGTCAACAGTGCCGGCAAATGGTAACTCAGAATATGTTGAAATATTTTCAAGTGTTTCGCCCAAATAATCAGATAATCCTCCTGGGAAATGAAAACTAGCCTCGAGCGGCGTAACGTTGTCGTCAATTGCGGATTTCCATCGAATTTCAACACCACTGAAAAGATAGGCTTTAGATCTAATTGTTTTAAAAAGCCTTGCAGGCTTGAACCTATGGCTACCAAAAATTTCTTCGTCTGGATGGAACTGTACCATAGTTCCTCGTCTATTTGGTGCTGAGCCCAACTTTTCAATTGCTCTTATTGGGTTGCCTCGGGAAAAACTTTGGCGAAATAGTTCTTTATTTCTGGCTACTTCTACGATCATATAGTCTGATAATGCATTTACAACCGAGGCTCCCACACCATGCAAGCCGCCGGATGTTTGGTAAGCCTTACCACTGAACTTACCACCGGCGTGAAGTGTACAGAAAATTACTTCTAATGCCGATTTATCTGGAAATTTAGGATGTGGGTCGGTCGGAATTCCCCGTCCATTATCTTTTACACTTATCGAATAATCTGAATGCAATTCCACTTCAATTCTATTGGCTTGGCCAGCAACTGCCTCATCCATAGAATTGTCTAATATTTCTGAAACCAAGTGATGTAGAGCTCTCTCGTCGGTTCCTCCAATATACATACCTGGCCGCTTACGAACTGGTTCTAAGCCTTCCAGAACTTCTATCGAAGATGCATCATATTGCACTTCGTTTTCTACGGAGAGTAAATCATTCATATTTCTGCTCTTTTGTCCTATTATGACAGTTCAAAGGCATAAGGGGAAGAGACCAATTACATTTAAGGTTTACACTCACTCACACCTTTTGAGCTGAATAATTTAAAATAGTGTACAGCAGTTAAGTAATTTACTTTTCTGTTGTTTAAAGATAGCTGGCAAAAATGGAATTTTTAAGCTACATTCGCTCTCTTTTTTTACTTTCCCTACCATTAATTGGAGGGCATATAGCCCAAATCCTTATAGGTGTTGGCGATACGTTGATTGTTGGGCGTTACTCGACTGAAGCACTTGCCGCACTCGTTTTAGGAACCACAATCTTTTTTATTATTTTTATTTTTGGTGCCGGATTCTCATTTGCAGCGATGGCGTTAGTTTCAACTGCAAATACGAAGGACGACGCCACAAAAATAAGAAGAATTACGAGGATGGCTTTGTGGTTAAGCCTTGCTTTTGGTTTGCTCGTTTTTCCATTTTTTGTCTTTTCAGAGTGGCTTCTTTTATTATTGGGGCAGGAACTTAACCTTGCAGCTTTGGCTTCTGATTATCTTATCTTTTCTGGTATTGCGATGTTTCCTGCTCTAAGTTCTTCAGTTTTGAGGTGTTACTTGGCAGGAATGGAGTACGTAAAAGTAACATTTTATATCTCAATTGTTGCTGTTTTATTGAACCTTTTGATCAACTGCCTACTTGTATTTGGAATGTTTGGACTGCCTGAGCTTGGTATCATTGGCGCAGGTATTGCAACCATTTTTGTAAACTTATTTATGTTTATGAGTTTCCTCGTTTATGCGAAAATCCAGCTGCCGCAGCACAATTTATTTGTCCGCTTTTGGAGACCTGATCGTGGCGTAATTGGCCTTGTTTTAAAAATGGGATCTGCAATTGGCTTAACTAGCTTAGCGGAGGCAGGTTTGTTTTCAGCTAGTTCAATAATGATGGGTTGGGTTGGTCAACTGGAACTGGCGGCACATGGAATTGCTTTGCAACTAGCAAGTATAACCTTCATGCTTCATTTAGGCTTATCAGATGCTGCCACAATTAGAGTTAGCGCGGCTTTGGGCAAAACAGATAAAAATAAAATTATTAATGAGTGTTTCGCTGCGCTGGTTATATCATTGGGACTATCATCTTTAGCCATTATGATTTTCCTAGGGTTTCCTAAATTTCTTGTTTCGGCCTTTTTAAATTCTGAAGAGCTTAATACAAACTTGATAATTGAAATGGGAATTTCCCTTTTGGTTTTGGCGGCATTGTTTCAATTAGTAGATGGTGGACAGGCTCTGGCGATACACTTGCTCCGCGGTTTGCACGACACGACAATACCCATGTATCTTGCTGTCATAAGTTATTGGATAATCGGCCTGCCTAGTGGGTATATTTTAAGTTTTCATTTTAATTTTGGAGCACAAGGAATTTGGTTAGGTTTAGTGGTAGGCTTAGGTTTTGCCTGCTTTTTTTTATTTTTGCGTCTTATAAAAAATCTTAAAAGTTTATCTTGATGTCATTAACTAAGTGATCCACAAAAATTAGTAATCCGTTCGCAAGCATCCGTTAAGAGTCTATCTGACGTTGCATAGCTGATACGAAAGTTTGGAGATAGTCCAAAGGCAGAACCAAAAACGACGGCAACGCCAACTTCTTCAAGAAGGAATGTACAAAAATCTTCATCTGAGGAAATTACCTTCCCGTTTTGTGTTTTTTTTCCTATCAGGCCTGAAATATCGGGATAAACGTAAAATGCACCCTCTGGAACAGGGCATGATATTCCATCAATCTGATTCAACTTTTCAACGACTAAGTTTCTTCGCTGGACAAATTTCCTGTTATTTTCAGTAATAAAATCCTTTGAGCCAGTCAGTGCAGTTAAAGCAGCCCATTGACTTATGGTGCACGGATTTGAAGTACTTTGGCTTTGAACTGTGCGCATTGCTTTGATTAAATTTTCTGGTCCGCCTGCAAAGCCAATTCTCCACCCCGTCATCGCATAGGCTTTTGATACTCCATTACAAGTTAATGTTCTGTCAAAAAGACGGGGTTCTATTTGAGCCGGTGTGCTGAAAACAAAGTCATCATATGCCAAGTGCTCATACATGTCATCTGTCATAATCAATACATCTGGGAATTTCATTAAAACTTCTGTAATTTTTTTTAGCTCATTTTTTGAGTATCCTGCACCTGTTGGATTTGAAGGAGAATTGAATATAAACCATTTGGTTTTCTTGGTGATGGCTTTCTCAAGTTGCATTGGAGAAATTTTATAACTATTTCTTGCCGAGGTCTCGATAAAAACTGGTTGGCCACCCGCGAGCAAAGCCATATCTGGATAAGACACCCAATAAGGTGCCGGTATTATCACTTCATCGCCTGGATTCAAGGTTGCCATTAGAGCATTATACAAAATCTGCTTTCCACCAGAACCAATGGAAATCTGATTTGGTTTATAGGTTAAGTTATTTTCAGTCTTAAATTTTTCACAAACGGCTTCCTTTAAAGTTTTCATACCATCTGGATCCGTATACTTAGTTTGTCCGGACTTTATTGCTTTGATTGCAGCATTTTTTATATGGTCAGGAGTGTCAAAATCAGGTTCGCCGGCAGAAAGTGAAATAATATCGTGTCCCTCTGATTTCATTTTTGCTGCCAAGCTCGACATAGCAATTGTTGGAGAGGATTTCACCCTTGCGAGATTATTGGATAGCATACTCATTTATTTGAACCGTTTGTACAATCGTTTGAATTGTCTTAAAGTGATGCCATAAACCATTCAAGCAATATATAAGAGGCGTCTCGGGTAAAATAATATGGATTGGTACGGGCCAGATAAAGCTACTTTTGGCGACAGGTTGGTGGCTGCAAGAGAAAAATCAAATTTATCACAGCGAGATTTGGCGAAGCGCCTGGGGGTGAAAAATTCAACTATTAAATCATGGGAAAATGATAACTCAGAGCCGCGCGCAAATCGGCTTTCCATGCTGGCTGGTTTATTGAATGTATCAATTACGTGGTTAATTAGTGCTGAGGGGTCAGGTGTTGAGAATCCTGAAAAATCAAATGAGATGCCAAATGACCTGCAAGAGCCTCTAAAAGAGTTGACTGCCTTAAGAGAAAATTTACTTAAAAATGTTGAAAGAATCGACAATATAGAAAAGAAGCTTAGAGCTAGCGGGAAAATTAATTAGTTGATAGACGAATTGGAAATAAAGCGCAAAAGATTGAAGATGCGTTCCATGCGCCGTGGAATAAAAGAAATGGATTTAATTTTAAAAAATTTTGCTGATGTAAATTTGTATTCAATGTCAGAACTGGAACTTGAGAATTTTGAAAATTTACTTTTGGAAAATGATCAAGATTTATATCAATGGTCTACTGGCCAAGTTGACCCAAAAAAAGAGTTTATTGGCCTAATTCAGGACATTAAGAATTTTATTTCCGATTCAGGTGGCTTAGCTTCTTAAAATATTTGGTACAGTCGTAATTTCTACCAGTGCCCAATATTTTCCATAGAAGCCCAAGGTTCTTTAACGTCCAAAGCCCCTCCAGCTTGTAAAATCTCTACTGATATATTGTCTGGGGACCTCACAAACGCCATTCTTCCATCTCTTGGGGGCCTATTAATGGTCACACCATTTTCCATCAAATGGTCACACATTTTATATATATTTTCTACTTCATACGCCAAATGTCCGAAGTGCCTACTATCGCTTGGAAGACCTTCGTCTCCATCCCAATTATATGTGAGTTCAACAGGGCATTCTTCTTGTCCCTCAGGAGCCATGAAGATTAGGCTGAACCTTCCCTGCTCACTGTCGTGATGGCGAATTTTTTTTAAACCCAAAAGCTCATAAAATGCTATTGAGGCTTCAAGGTTTTTTACACGTACCATTGTGTGCAGATATTTAGTTTTCATTATTTATACCTTTCCCTGCGGTCTTTTTCTAAACACAAATTTTTTATGCTTACGAACTAATTTTTAGCTAAGCTTTTTGAATAAAGCCAGTCCATATCCGATCTAGGGAATAAAATGTATGTTGCGGTTTATTATCTGAGATGCACAATATATGGTAAATCAAGGTTGATTAAAAGGATTCGAAGATGCCAGTGACCCCTGAACAGCAAGCCGATATCGATGCACTTAGGTCTGAGCAAAAACAGACACTTCGAGCGGTCAGTGTGGGCATGGAAAACCACCTCTACAAGGTTTATCCTGTTCTAGATCATGGCTTTGTAAGAGTGGTAGATTACATGGGTGACGACGCTGCAATATGTCAAGCAGCCCGTGTCAGCTATGGCCGTGGTACAAAGTCAGTACAAAATGATGAGGGACTGATCAGATATTTAATGAGGCATTGGCATTCAACGCCGTTTGAAATGTGCGAAGTGAAATTACACGTTAAATTACCAGTTTTTGTTGCAAGACAATGGATCCGCCACAGAACAGCAAATGTGAACGAATATTCAGCGCGTTACTCTATTCTTGATCGAGAGTTTTATATTCCTGAGCCAGAGGCATTGGCGGCTCAATCAGTTATAAATAATCAAGGTCGAGGAGAGGTGTTGACTGGAGAAGAGGCAGACAAAGTTCTGCGATTGCTCAAAAATGACTCGGCTCAGACTTATGATCATTACGAACAAATGATAAGCCAAGAGGGCCAAAAGGGTCTAGCGCGTGAGCTCGCGCGAATGAATTTACCAGCAAATATTTACACCCAATGGTACTGGAAAGTGGATCTACATAATTTACTGCATTTTTTGCGTTTGCGCGCAGATAGTCACGCCCAGTTTGAAATTAGAGTATATGCTGATGAGATTTGTAAATTAGTTAGTGACTGGGTTCCGTTCGCATACGCAGCGTTTGAAGATTATAGACTAGGTGGGGCGACATTATCCTCCAAGGCATTAGATTGCATTAAACGAATGATTAAAGGAGAGCAGGTTACGAAAGAGACCAGCGGTATGTCGGCAGGTGAATGGCGTGAGTTTATTGCTTTGGTAGAATAAATTTATTCTAAATCTTGAACTGTTATAGACTTAATCAGTATTCCATCGTTATTGTAAATCAGAATTTCATTTGCGTCTGTAATAATAGAATACCAATCTTTTGTTTGTGTAAAAGCTACGGGCTTAGTCCCATCGGGAAGGGTCAGCGTCTGAGGAAAATTTGTATTTTCGGAGCGAAGTTTAAAGGCAAGCAATGCAGCGATAGTTAAAATTCCTATAATCATTGATAAAGTGAGCAATGTTACTAAACGTTGCAAAAACCTTAAATTTCGAGGTAATTGGAAATCGGCGTTAGGAGGTTGCTCGTCTTTGTCCATAATAAGTTTCTCCATTTTAAGTAGTCCGCCTTCTAGACTAGATAAAGCGCTTTCACGCGATGCGCCAGCCCAAGCTGGTCTATCTCGGACACGATTAACCCGACTTATAACTAAGGGATATGTCGAAGTTGATGGCAAGATAGTAAAAAACCCAACTGCTAATGTTAGTGAAGGACAATCCGTTAAAGTTCTGATGCCTGAACTAGAGCACGTTGAAACACTACCCCAAAAAATCAAATTAGATATAATTTTTGAGGACGAAGACCTTTTGGTTGTTAATAAGGCTGCGGGCATGGTCGTTCACCCGGCACCTGGTTCACCAAAAGATACGCTAGTGAATGCATTACTGCACCATTGTCAGAATAGTTTATCCGGTATTGGAGGTGAAAAAAGGCCTGGAATTGTTCATAGAATAGACAAGGATACGAGCGGTCTTCTGGTAGTTGCCAAAAATGATAAAGCACATCACGGACTGGCGGAGCAATTTGAACAACATAGTGTTGAAAGAGTATATCATGCATTTTGCCATGGAGCTCCTGATGTGGGCTCTCCCCGGTTAAAGAGCGCAAAAGGCGTCTCTTTCGAGGCGGGAAGTGTGGTTAAAATTTCTACACATTTGGCTCGGCACAAACATGATCGCCAACGTCAAACAGTTTTATTTGAAGGAGGCAGGCATGCAGTTACTCGTTTCAAAGTAATTGAAAATTTTGGGAACCCCCAAGTTATTTCGCTAATTGAGTGCTGGCTTGAAACTGGTAGGACCCACCAAATCAGAGCACATATGGCTCATTTAGGTCACGCTTTAATTGGAGACGCTACATACGGAAGAAGAAAAAAAATTTCTAACAAAGCATTGACTCAAGACGGCTTTAATTCGGTCAACGAATTTCAACGTCAGGCTTTGCACGCGTCAGTTCTTGGTTTTATTCACCCTTTAACAGATAAACCGATGAAGTTTTCAGTCGATATGCCATCAGATATGAAAAACTTGGCTCTAGGGTTGAAAAAATAAATTATATTAATATATCAACTACGTTATTGTGATTTTTGTAAAAAATACTGTAACTCTTCGTAGATTAAAATTGAATACTTCAAACCTTTTTGAAAAAAATCGA